>JBAWYD010000039.1:0-20007 GCA_037143735.1 Deltaproteobacteria bacterium | reverse complement strand
TTTTTATCGGGTATCAGGACTTATCCTGAATTCCCTTATGATAACTCTGCAGGGATTTTGCTCTCCCATGCCCCTTTCTAAAAGCAACGATGCCCTTCGCTGCCGCAGCGGCAGCGGCTATCGTCGTAATGTAGGGGATCTTATATCTGATAGCGGCTTTTCGGATATACGAGTCATCATGCTTACTCTGTCTGCCGCTCGGGGTATTGATGATGAGATGAATTTCCCTGTTTTTGATGCCGTCAACGATATTGGGACGTCCCTCATGCATCTTCAAAACGGGTTCCGCCTCAATACCATGCTGCGTTAAAAACTTACATGTTCCTTCAGTCGCCTTGATGCAGAATCCGAGTTTTATAAACTCCCGGGCAATTTCCAATGCGCCACCCTTATCTTTATCCGTCGTCGTAATCAAAACTGTGCCATCCGACGGAAGCAACTGCTGGGCAGCCTCCTGGGCTTTGTAGAAAGCAAGTCCAAAGGAATCTGCCAGTCCCAGGACCTCTCCTGTGGAGCGCATTTCCGGTCCCAGAATGGGATCAACTTCCTGGAACATGTTGAAGGGGAATACCGCCTCTTTTACTCCGAAATGGGGGATTGATCCCGACTTGAGATTGAGATCGGCAAGTTTTTTCCCCAGTATGACCTGGGTTGCGATGCGTGCCATGGATATATTGCAGACCTTCGACACCAGAGGCACGGTTCGGGACGCACGGGGATTTGCTTCAAGAATGTAGACCACATCTCCTGCGATGGCATACTGGATATTCATCAAACCGATAACGTTAAATTCCGCGGCAATCCGTCGTGTATACTCACAAATGGTTTCAATATGCCGGGACGACAGATTAATGGGCGGAATGACGCAGGCCGAATCTCCGGAGTGAATACCCGCAAGTTCGATATGTTCCATTACCGTGGGGACGAATACTTCCGTCCCGTCAGATATGGCATCCGCTTCCGCCTCGATGGCGTTTTCCAGAAACTTATCAATCAGGATGGGGCGTTCGGGCGTCACGCCGACAGCCGCTGCAACATACTGCTTGAGCATGTCATCATCATACACAACCTCCATGCCTCTTCCGCCAAGAACATAGGACGGTCTTACCATCAGGGGGTAGCCAATTTTTTCGGCTATGCGAACGGCCTCATCAAGGGTGCTTGCCATACCTGACTCGGGCATGGGAATACCGAGTTTATTCATCATCTGACGAAAGCGATCACGGTCCTCCGCCAGGTCAATGGTTTCGGGAGATGTCCCAAGAATTCTAACACCCGCCTGAGCCAGTTCTGCGGCGATGTTCAGCGGGGTCTGTCCCCCGAACTGGACAATAATCCCCTCAGGGTTTTCCTTTTCATAGATACTGAGCACGTCTTCCACCGTGAGGGGTTCGAAATAGAGTTTGTCGGATGTATCATAATCCGTGGAAACGGTCTCAGGATTGCAATTGACCATGATGGATTCAAACCCTTCATCACGAAGGGCAAAGGCGGCATGAACACAGCAGTAATCGAACTCGATTCCCTGCCCTATCCGGTTGGGTCCTCCGCCCAGGACCATAACCTTGCGCCTGCCGCTCACACCCACCCTGTCGGGAGCGTTATATGTGGAATAATAGTAAGCTGCATCCTCCACACCGCTTACGGGTACAGGCTCCCATTTCTGGTTCATCCCAAGTGCGGTTCGGCGTCCCCGAACTTCTATTTCCGGTATGCCAAGAATCCCCGAAAGATACCGGTCCGAGAATCCATCTTTTTTAGCCGCGATCAGAATATCATCAGGCAACTCCCTGCCTTTAAATGATCGTATTGTTTCCTCCAGTTCCACCAGTTCTTTCATCTGCCGGAGAAACCAGGGTTTGATATACGTTTTCTTGTAAAGCGCCTCAATGGAAGCACCCTTTCTGAGGGCTTCATACAGGACGAACTGCCGTTCACTCGTCGGCTCCGATAACAAGTCCATCAGGTCATCAAGGGTGCGGTTGTGAAAATCTTTGACGAAGCCAAACCCGTAGCGGCCTTTTTCCAGAGACCGGATGGATTTCTGCAAAGCCTCTTTGTAGGTTTTTCCGATACTCATGACCTCGCCGACGGCACGCATCTGGGTCCCCAGCTTGTCTTCCACTCCCGGAAACTTTTCGAAATCCCACCGGGCAAATTTGATCACCACATAATCCCCGGAAGGGGTATATTTATCGAGGGTTCCATCCCGCCAGTAAGGAATTTCATCCAGGGTCATTCCGGCGGCCAGCATGGAAGAAATCATGGCGATTGGAAATCCCGTCGCCTTTGATGCAAGAGCGGATGAGCGGGATGTCCTGGGATTAATCTCAATGACCACAACCCGGCCGTCTTCAGGGTTATGGGCAAACTGGATATTGGTCCCACCGATTACCTGGATGGCTTCGACGATATCATAGGAATGCTTTTGAAGCCGCCGTTGCAGTTCAGGATCAATGGTCAGCATGGGGGCGGTGCAAAAGGAGTCGCCGGTATGAACGCCCATGGCGTCGACATTTTCAATAAAACAGACCGTGATCATCCGGTTTTTGGCGTCACGGACGACTTCAAGCTCCAGTTCCTCCCATCCCAGGACGGACTCCTCAACAAGGATCTGTCCTACGAGACTTGCAGATATGCCGCGACCGGCGACCGTTTTCAGTTCCTCCAGATTATAAACAAGACCGCCGCCTGTGCCTCCCATGGTATAGGCGGGACGAATTACAACGGGGTATCCGAGTTCCGCCGCAATCTTCTGGGCTTCCTCTACGGTGAAGGCAGGTTTGCTTCTGGGCATCTCAATCCCGAGTCTTTCCATGGTTTCCTTGAAGGCAATTCTGTCCTCCCCCCGTTCGATGGCATCCACCTGAACGCCGATAACCTTCACGCCATATTTATCGAGGGCTCCCGCCCGAGCCAGTTCTGAGGTGAGATTGAGCCCCGTCTGTCCTCCAAGGTTGGGAAGAATGGCATCGGGACGTTCGTTCTCAATGATCTCAACCAGTGTCTGCACATTAAGGGGTTCAACATACGTTACATCGGCCATACCGGGATCCGTCATAATGGTGGCGGGATTGGAATTCACAAGCACGATTTCGTAACCCAGTTTCCGAAGCGCCTTACAGGCCTGGGTACCGGAATAGTCGAATTCACACGCCTGACCGATCACGATGGGACCGGAACCGATAATCATCACCTTCTTGATATCCTGTCTTTTTGGCATAGTAATCATCTCAAAAAAAGAAGTTATTCGCTAAAACCGCACAAAAAAAGGGTGGCACGGCATTCGCCTCATACGTTCGTTCTGCCGTATACTACCCTCTCTGACGACTATACTAAATCACGCTTCTTGCCAAACAATAACCTTTCCGAATTGATCTTTCTGTACGAGAGCTTTTTAAAGCTCTGGAAATGCATGCCGTCTTTATACGGGATTCTCATCAGCACCACAATAAAAAAATACAAAATTGTTTTTTTATCGACGGCGCTATCCCCCTGCCGCGTTTTTCAGGGCCAGTAGAAACGCTTCATTCTCTTGCTGATTCCCGACGGTTACCCTCATACAGTTTTTCAGGACTTCGGAACTGTTGAGATTTTTTATCAGGATTCCGCTCTCAATGAGTTTGCGATGAATGACATCGGAATCGACATCACAGCGAAAAAGGATAAAATTCGCCTCCGTCGGATAAGGATGAATTCCCTTTATCCTCTTTAATGCCTCGCAGAGGTCATGTCGTCTTCTGACCACTTCGGCCACCTGATCCTGAAAAAACGCGTAATGATCGATATAGAAACCCGCAGCTACTTGAGAAAGGGTATTGATGTTATAGGGAAGTCTTACTTTATCAAGCTCGCTAATGAAAGAGGCCTGGCCTATCAGAAAACCGATTCTCATGGCCGCCAACCCCACCTTGGACATTGTTTTTAAGATGACCAGATTATCGTACTTCGCGAGGAGCGGCAACATGGTTTTTCCCGAGAAGCTCCCGTATGCCTCATCAATGACCACAATGCCCGGCGATTTCCCGATGACGGTCTCAATTTTCTTTTCGTCAAAACAATTGCCAGTAGGACTGTTCGGATAGCTTATAAATATCAGAGCAGGAGCCTTCCGGGTTATCTGATCAAGCATGGAATCGAGATCCATGTCAAACGTCTTCTCTTCAAGAGGCGCCTCAATGACCGTTCGTCCGGCATTCAATGCGATGATACGGTACATCACAAATGTGGGAACAGGCGTCATGACCATTGAACTTGAATCCATGAGCGCGGCACACAGGATTTGAATCAACTCATCAGAACCGTTGCCAACCACCAGCATATCCTGATTCACGCCGTAGTGCTCTGCAAATCGTTCCCGAATCAGGGGAGACCCCGGATCGGGATAGCGGTTCAGAGGAACCTTTTTCATCGCTTCAAACAGAGCATCCTGCAGAGATGGAGAGAGTGAAAAGGGATTCTCATTCGCGTCCAGTTTAATCCGACAGGACACAGCGGCGGCATGGTATCCTTCCTGCCTTCGTATTTCCTGCCTGATGAGGGTACTTATATCCATTTTCTGCAACCGCCCTTCATATTCCATTGTATGTTCATATACTTATTTTTCAACAACTGCGTCTTTACTTCCTCTTCTTCAGGGCTGAGGGTCCCCTCCACCAATGCGATTCCCAATGATTCCTCAAAACCAGTCATCAACACACGGCATAATTCGCCGACATCAACCGGCCTATCAGCGTGCTCAAGTACCGACGTTACCGATTGGTTCAATCGCACAACCTGCCCTTCGCAATCGTCGGCGTGGGGCAGCATGACGTCACAGGTTTTGTAAGGATCGAAATCCATCAGGACGGAGCCATGCTGAAGAAATACACCATGGGATCTTACCTGAGCGCTTCCGCAAATTTTCCGACTTCTCACCAGGAGTTCATACCGGGACGGCGATGAAAAACAGGAAGCCTTAAGGGAACCGCCGTCAGACATGCGGCTGTTATCCGCCATCTCTGCCTCGATGCCAAGGAGTGCCAGTCCACGGGAAATGCAATGGCTGATAACGCGATACGTCCCGAGTATATCTGACGGGAACAGGGGGTTTGACTCTCTCGCAACGACGGCATAGGTCAAATCCCCTTCATGAAGGACTGCTTTTCCCCCTGTGGGACGTCGAACGATATGGATACGATGACGACGGCACGCCTCGACATCAACTTCCTTTTTTATATCCTGAAAGTATCCGAGAGAGACCGCAGGCGACGCCCAGCCGTAAAACCTGAGGGTCGGCGGCGCGTCTATATGCCGGTTGACTCGAAAGATGGCCTCATCGACGGCCATGTTTTCGAAGGCATCCCGTCTCCTGAAAGGAAGAAATCTCCATTGCATCAGGCAGGTTCACCCATCCTCCGCTTCCCTGATGATGAAATCATGATATTCCCTCGAATCCAGAAGATCATCAAGCTCCTCCGGGTCACTCATGTCTATGACAATCATCCATCCCGTGTCGTGGGGATCACTGTTGATAATGCCGATGTCATCCATGACATCTTCGTTGACACTGATAACGTCACCGCTGAGAGGGGAAATAAGCTCAAACACTCCCTTTGAAGACTCTATCGTTCCAAAGGGCTCATCCAGCTCCACGGAGACATCCACTTCGGGAAGTTCGACGGAAATAATTTCGCCCATTTTCTCCTGGGCATAATCCGTAATGCCGATTGTCGCTAAATGACCGTCAACCCTGACCCATGCATGTTCCCGATTGTAAAACAGATCGTCCGGAAAAACCTTCATATTTCAACTTCCTGCTGCTATTGCTTGTTCCATGAGATCTTTAAAAACACACTGTTCGTCATTGCAAATGAAGTGAATCAATCTCATAACCCATTAACTATCGAAGAGATTGCCACGGCACTGCGTGCCTCGCAATGACCAGTTGCATACATTTTCAAAGATATGATTAATTCAATACCGTGAAATCCTTTGGCATTTTTGTCAGGACTTCACATCCACCTTCCTTCACCAGAACCATGTCCTCAATCCGTATCCCCCAGAGGTTCGGAATATAGACACCCGGCTCTATGGTCACAACCATGCCCGTCTCCAATACATGCTCCGATGTGCTCGCGATCCGCGGCGCCTCATGAACATCGAGGCCTACCCCATGCCCTGTACCGTGGGAAAAATATTCCCCGAGGGTTTTACTCTCTATAAAGGATCTCGCCGCACGGTCAACCTCCCTGCATAACACACCGGGCTTCACCGCCTCCAGGGCCCGGTCATGGGCCTCCTTGACCACGGCATACACTTCCTTCTGCATGTTCTGGCCATTCCCGATGACGAACGTCCAGGTCTCATCAGAATGGTAGCCCTGAAACACGGCGCCGCAATCAATCATCACCACATCCCCCTTCTCAATCCTGCGCGATCCCGGTTTGGCATGGGGCAGTGACGAATTGGCGCCGGAGGCCACGATGGTGGGAAAGGCAATCTGTTCCGCTCCGAACCGCCCCATCCTGAATTCCAGTTCCAGGGCAATGTCCTTCTCCATCATCCCCGGCTTGATAAGCTCTTGCACAGCCGTCATGGCCTGAAAAGAAATATCGGACGACTTCTTCATGTGGGCAATTTCCATCTCGTCCTTAACCGTTCTGATGGCACTGATTTCACTGGACAAGGGTGTGAGCGCCACACCTTTCATTTTTTCTTTCAGTTTTAAATAAGTATGCACATTCATCGACGCCGGTTCAAAACCTATGGATTTAAAGCCACTGCCCGTAAGAATGGTTTCGATCCCATCGACCTTTTCCCGGTACTCAAAAACCTCCGCATCTTCGACTTCTCTCTTTGCCTGATTCGTATAGCGGCCGTCAACCATGAGGATCTGTTCTTTACGTCCAATCAGCAAGGCGCCATCACTGCCTGTAAAACCCGTCAGATAGCGAATGTTTTTCATGTCCAAAAAAAGGATTGCATTCACATGAAAACGGGGAAGTCCCGACCGGATCCGCAAGATCCTCTTTGAAGAGACCATGGCGTCAGGAAGCATAAGAACGTATCCTGTCAATATTTTTTAACCAATGGGTCAGTTCCTGAACCACCTCCTCATTGTGCTTTTTGTTTCTCAGCATGGTGTTGACATCACCGAGCTTCCGGGCTGCCACATGATTATCCGAATCAATGTTCAGAATTTCACTGAGGACATCCGCCGCCATCTGGAGATAGCCCTGCTTGATGTAAAGATCTGCAAGGGTTACCGTATAGAAATCAGGGGCTATCCGGCTTACTTCTTCATAATGTTCCTCTTCCATTTCATGGGATGGCTCATGCGTATCAGATGTAAGTGCCGGAATTTTAATGGATAATTTTTGGGCATCTTTCGATTCGGGGTTCATGGCCATGAACTTCCGGTAAAACCTGACCGCCTCGGTGGTTAAACCGCCTTCCAGACAGATATCTCCCATGACCATGAAGATTTTTGACAGCCGTAATATCTGATCCTCAACACGTCCAAGAAGTTCATCGACCTGCTCAAGCTTCCCCATCTTCGTCAGGGCATGGCAGCTTACAATATTTGCATCGGCATCCATGGAGTGCAGTTTGAGCCACGCCTCCGCAAGATCAAGGGCCTCCATATACAAACTCTGATCTAAATACGCCTGGGCCGATGAAAGAAATTCCGCTTTTTCCTTCAAGTCATTGTCATGCATATCATCTTGTCATTTAAAGGGTTTTGGCGATTATGCAACGAGAAAATCCCGGCCGTTGAAAGCTGTAACACAGCACCTGTGGCGTGTCAAGTAGGAAAAGCGAATGGTTTTACTTCCCGATTTCGTAAGGGGGTTTCAGGAGACGGCAGTTCCCCTCTGCGTCCATCTCACTTCTCCTTCTTACCGAAAAAAGCTGCGAAAAATTCCTGTTTCTTTTTTGGAATATACAATGCGCCATCGTAATCGACGATGAGTTTTCCATCAAGATGATCCATCTCATGCTGGACAATCCGGGCCAGGTAATCCGTGTATCGCCTGCTTATTTTACGACCCGCTGCATCACAGGCCCGGACCTTGATCTCGGGAAACCTGCTGATTTCGACCTGAATTTCCGGGCAGGAGAGGCAGCCTTCCGGCATTGTCACCATATCCCCGCGGGCCTGGGTAATCCGGGGATTGATCAGAACATCGTAATCCTTGTCGCTTTTCGACCAGCTTTTTTCATCAAACCCCTTGTTTTTGAAGACGATGATTCTTCTGGCGATACCGATCTGAGGCGCCGCGAGACCAACGCCATCGTTTCTTCCCAGGAATGTGTCGATCAGGGTCTGGATATCCCGTTTTCGCTCGTCGTCGAAGGGGACCGGTATTTCAATAGAGGGCTTCCTCAAAATACGGGTTTCCTCTTCATTGATCTTTTCGTCCGTCCATAATGTTAAAACGATCCTGTGTGACATCCCATGCTCCCGATATGAAGTCTGTGCAGCATGGTTCTATAACATCCCTTATCCGTTATTTCAAGAGGATGGTAAATTTCAATTACCCTTGATAATTTGACGGATGTTTGTTATTCCCCTGCATAAATATGACGAAAAAACTTCGACCGCCTCGAAGAACACGTTTTTCAAACGTCTCATTATCTGAATCTCATAGAGAGTAAAAACCATTGTTGAACGCCATCATTACCAGGAAAGTGAAACAGGAATTTGCAAGGGCAATGAAATTTGATGACGGAGGGACACCAGACCTTACCCCCCGGGACGTCACAAAGCCACGTCTTCTTTATATTCATATCCCCTTTTGCGAACAACTCTGTCCCTATTGTTCCTTCCATCGTGTCGCATTTAATGAATCTCTCTGTCGGGACTATCACCACGCCCTGAGAAAAGAGATTGTCCTTTATCGCAAGCTTGGTTATGCATTCAGCGGTGTCTATGTCGGTGGCGGAACGCCGACCGTGATGATGGAAGAGCTCGAGGAGACACTCTTTTTGGCCAAACAATCTTTTCCTCTCCGGGAAATGTCTGTCGAGACCAACCCGAATCATCTGACGGATAAAAACATGACTGCTCTGAAACGAATCGGTGTAAACCGGCTTTCGGTCGGCATACAGAGCTTTGATAATCGGCTCCTCAAAGATATGGATCGATACGAAAAATACGGGAGCGGCGAAGCTGTTGCCGAGCGTTTATTGCAGGCCCTCGGACATTTCGATACCCTCAATGCCGATATGATGTTCAATTTTCCCTCCCAGACCGTGAGCATTCTTGACAGGGATCTGGACATTCTGCTGGAAATCGGGATGGATCAGATTACCTATTACCCCCTCATGGTGTCAGACTTGACGCGGGATACCGTTTATAAAACCTTCGGACAGGTCAATTACGGGAAAGAGGAACAGTTTTATCATCGGATTGTGGAACGGCTTGTTCCCCCGTACCGGTTCTCGTCGGCCTGGTGCTTTTCAAAAAAGGCGGCGATGATCGATGAGTATATTGTCGATTATGATGAATATGCGGGTCTCGGGAGTGGATCTGTTGGTTATTTGAACGGAATGTGCTATGCAAATACATTCGACATTGTAAAATACATTGCACAGGTTGCAAGAGGCGAAATGCCTGTGATGGCCTTTCGGAGGTTTTCCGGGAAAGACCGGATGCGCTATGATTTTCTCATGAAGCTCTTCGGAATGAAATTGCATGTCCCGGCTTTGAAGGAAAAATACGGTGGCATTTTCCACCGGGTACTGTGGCCTGATATTCTTGCTTTTTCCCTTGCAGGCGGTTTACGATACCGCAAGCCCTATTTCTACCTGACAAAACGGGGATGTTATATGTGGGTCATCATGATGCGGGAATTTTTTATTGCCGTGAACAACTTTCGTGATTTCTGCAGGGCGCGGGTCGCTTTAGAGTGATATTACATCGTGATATGTGATGATTTTTTAAGGCATCTTGAAAAGGGATCGTGAAAAATGGATGGTCACAAGAAAGAGTTGTTGAAGAGTCTTCCGAAGATTGATGAGGTGATGCTCATTATCGAAAAGAGCGGCGCCTTTGCTGAAACCCCCAGAAGCATTGTGAAGTCGGTATGTCGTTCTGTCGTTGAGGTGCTGAGACAGGAGATTATGGCAAAAAAAAATACCTTGGATGTCCGCCTGCCTGAAGAAAAACGGGTTGCTGATCAGGTGATGGAAATCATTGATAGTCTGCATCAGTATCGACTGCGGAGGGTCGTGAATGCAACAGGGGTGATTCTGCATACCAACCTGGGCCGGGCGCCCCTCTGTGCAGAAGCACTGGCAAGAATCGCTGATGTCGCCGCAGGATATTCAAATCTGGAGTTTGATCTGGAGAAAGGAGAGAGAGGCCTCCGCTATAATCATGTACAGAGGCTCCTTTGCGAGCTGTCCGGCGCGGAGGATGCCCTTGTCGTCAACAACAACGCCGCGGCGGTACTGCTCGTCATCAACACCCTGGCTCAGGGGAGAGAGGCGCTCGTTTCGAGGGGCGAACTGATTGAAATCGGAGGTGAATTCCGGATACCGGATGTGATGGAGAAAAGTGGCGCCCGCCTGTGTGAGGTGGGAACAACAAACCGGACGCGCCTGTCGGATTACGAAAGAGGCATTGGACCGGAAACCGGCCTCATCATGAAGGTCCATACGAGTAATTTCAAAATAGTGGGTTTTACGGAAGAGGCGGAAATTCGCGAACTGGTCGCCTTGGGAAAAAAACATGATATTCCCGTCATGCATGATCTGGGAAGCGGCTGTTTTGCAGAGCTGGATTGCTACGGTCTCGAGAGAGAACCCACTGTCTGCGACGTCCTGGAAACCGGGGTGGATGTGATCACCTTCAGCGGGGATAAGCTCCTGGGCGGTCCCCAGGCGGGAATCATTCTCGGGAAGAAGGACATCCTTCAGCGGATCAAGAAAAATCCCCTGAACCGGGCGCTTCGCATCGATAAATTAACCCTGGCGGCATTGGAGGGAACGATGATGCAATATCTCAGGCCGGGGAAAGCCGTTTCTCATCTCAGGGTGTTGAGAATGTTGACCGAGCCGGTTTCCGATGTATCCAGACGGGCCAAAAAGCTTCTGGCTATGTTGAGAAAGGAACGTTTTGAAGGATTGACCCTGTCGTTGAAAAAGGGTTTCTCCATGGCAGGGGGGGGGGCTCTTCCCACACAGGAAATTCCGACCATGCTGATCAGCATTACATCAAAACAACTGTCTCCCGGCAGCCTGGAGGAACGTTTAAGACGTCCGGACGTGCCGATCATTGCACGTATCTCTGATAATGAAGTCCTGTTTGATCTTCGAACCATCGCAGAGGAAGAGTATTCTTTCATCAGAGACGGGCTGAAATACGCCATGTCATCATGACGGTATAAACGATGGATTTACATAACGGGGACATCCATGAGTTCACTGTCCTTCCCCATGAAACGGGGGGCAGGCTGGATGTCTTCCTGTCCGGAAAAGTCGTGGATTTATCCCGTTCACAGGTCAGGAGAGTGGTGGATGAAGGGCTGGTGCGGGTCAATCTTGTCCATCCCAAGGTAAGCTACAGGTTAAAAGAAGGGGATGTCGTTACCTTTCAAAGACGAGAGCCAAACCCTGATCGCGCCCTCCCCCAGAATATCCCCCTGAGCATCATTTATGAGGATACGCATATTCTCGTGATTGATAAGCCTGCGGGAATGGTCGTCCATCCGGCGGCGGGAAATCAACAGGGAACGCTGGTCAACGCGTTGCTCTTTCATTGCAGGGACCTGTCCGGAATAGGCGGCGTCCTGCGCCCGGGAATCGTCCACCGTCTGGATAAGCATACGTCGGGCCTGCTTGTCGTGGCAAAGTCGGATGCGGCCCATCGGGGGCTTGCCCTCCAGTTCAAGCAGCATCAGGTTCGAAAGATATACAAGGCTCTGGTTTATGGAAATCCGAAAGAAAACGAAGGGATCATCGATGTGCCGGTGGGGAGACATCCCACAGACCGGAAAAGGATGTCCACAAGAAGCCGGAGGGGAAAGGATGCCCTCACGTGCTGGCGCGTTCTTGAAAGCTACGGGATCGCAACCCTGCTTGCGGTAGATATAAAGACGGGCAGAACGCATCAAATCAGGGTCCATCTGAATGCTGCCGGCTATCCTGTGGTGGGAGACAATGTGTATGGCAGTCCCGGGAGGGCCAATGCCGTTGAAAATCCCCTTCTGAGAGCAAAACTGAAAGCGATGAAACGTCAGGCTTTGCACGCAAGCGAAATCGGTTTTGCCCACCCCGTCAGCCATGAAAAACTTTCATTCTCTTTGCCCCTTCCGGATGACATGTCAAAACTGTGCGATTATCTGACTCACGTATCAAAAGACAACATTCAGGATTTCGGCTGATACATGTTCCAATTATTAAAAAAAAGTTCCGTAGAATATCTGGAATCATCTGTTTTGAGCAGATGTAATTTCCTGGTGCATGCCTTCTGTACGCGGCGGGGCGGGGTGAGTGACGGCAATTTTGCCAGCTTGAATTTCAGTGAACGGGAGGGCGACACAAACGATAACGTCAGGCAGAACTGGAAGGTTATCGCGGAAACCTTCAATCTTCAGGTGGAACAGTTTTTTGTCGTTCATCAGGTTCATGGTGACAGGATTCTGATTGTGGATCATACGAACATTGCCTTGCTTAAGCGTCAACGGCATCAGGTAGACGCCATCGTTACCGACCGGCCCGGACTGGCCATCGGGATAAAAACGGCGGACTGCGTGCCCGTCTTTCTGGCGGACAGGGAGAGAAGGATCATCGGGGTTGCCCATGCAGGCTGGCGGGGAACGGCCCTGAATATTGCAGCGAAGACCGTGACAGCCTTTGCAGAAACATTTTCTTCCCGGCCTGCGGACATGATCGCTGCGATCGGTCCGGCAATTGGTCCCTGTTGCTATGAGGTGGATGAGTCCGTTTTTAATGCGGTGACAGGGGATGGAATCTGGGAATCCGCGTTCATACCGTGCAGGGAAGAGGGGAAATGGATGCTGGATCTTCCCTTAGCCAACAGACGTCAATTACTACAGGCGGGCATTCCGCCGGAGAGTGTTTTTTCGTCAGACATCTGTACATCCTGCCGTAAAGACGTCTTTTTTTCACACAGAGGGGACGGTGGAAAGACGGGAAGGCAGATCAATTTCATGATGTTAAATGAGAACAAGGCCGCCTGAGACGAAAAATGCTTGACATATCATGATCGGTGGTATAGGGGTAAACCAATATTAGAAAGGCGTAAAAAGAAGTCCTTCCTTTTGGATCGTTTTCAAGAGCTCAAGATGAGCAACCCGTTGTTATAAATCCACGTTATTCTTTCATATGTCGTTACATGATACACTGTCACGTATTTTCAGCAAGAAATAATGCGGTTTAAAATCAGGAATTAAAAGCATTAGCATGGATGCCTTTCCAGACTAATAATTTGTAAAGAAAGGAATATTCAAGGGAATTCATCATGAATATCGAAGAAATTAAAAGATTGCCGATCAGTGAGCTGACGAATCTCGCAAAAGACTTGAATGTTGCAGGTGCGAGCGGGATGAGACGGCAGGATCTCATCTTCTCGATCCTGCAGACCCAGGCCGAAAAGAATGAGGTGATTTCAGGTTCGGGTGTTCTGGAGATTCTGCCTGACAGTTTTGGCTTTCTTCGGGCTGTGGATTATAATTATCTTCCCAGCCCCGACGACATCTACATTTCTCCCTCTCAGATCCGGAGATTCAGCCTGAGAACAGGCGATACCGTTTCGGGAGAGGTAAGGCCCCCCAAGGACGGCGAAAAGTATTTCGCCCTTCTCAAAGTGGATACGGTTAATTTTGAAGCCCCTGAGGCATCAAGAGAAAAGATTCTCTTTGACAACCTCACGCCCCTTTATCCGCTGGAGAAATTAAACCTTGAATCCGATCCTGAAAATTTATCGACAAGAATCATGGACCTCTTCGCACCCATCGGAAAAGGGCAAAGGGGATTGATTGTATCGCCTCCGAGGGCGGGAAAAACCGTTCTACTTCAGGACATTGCCCACAGCATTACGGCCAATCATAAGGAAGTCATTTTGATGGTCCTTCTGATCGATGAACGCCCTGAAGAGGTGACGGACATGCAGAGGAGTGTTGACGGTGAGGTAATATCATCAACCTTTGATGAACCGGCAACGCGTCATGTCCAGGTTGCGGAGATGGTCATTGAGAAGGCAAAACGTCTTGTTGAACATAAAAGAGACGTGGTGATTCTTCTTGACAGCATCACCAGACTTGCCAGGGCCTATAACACCGTTGTCCCGCCGAGCGGTAAAGTCCTTTCCGGTGGCGTTGATTCCAACGCCCTGCATAAACCAAAACGATTCTTTGGCGCAGCCAGAAACATCGAGAACGGTGGCAGCCTGACGATTATTTCTACGGCCCTTATAGACACGGGAAGTCGAATGGATGAAGTCATTTTTGAAGAGTTCAAGGGAACGGGAAACATGGAGCTTCACCTGGACCGCCGCATTGCTG
This sequence comes from Deltaproteobacteria bacterium, assembly GCA_037143735.1. Taxonomy (GTDB): domain Bacteria; phylum Desulfobacterota; class Syntrophia; order Syntrophales; family UBA2185; genus JAPLJQ01. The sequence continues at coordinate 5,494 of JBAWYD010000039.1, read as the reverse complement.
ACAGACGGATATTTCCTGCCTTTGACCTCATCCGCTCCGGCACAAGAAAGGAAGAACTTCTGATTCCGAAGGCTAATCTGAACAGAATATGGATATTGAGAAGGCTTCTTCAGGAAATGAATCCCGTCGATGCCATGGAATTTATCAGCGACAAGATCAGGAAAATGGAAACGAATCAGATTTTCTTGAATTCCATGAATCAATGATGTAGGATAAATAACTTCTTTCCCCGGGAATCCTTATGGACGCCGCAGATGAGGCATATAAGAAACGGGAAAGATAGGAACATTGTTTTTATTCAGGAAAATAGGAGATTTATGATGAAGGAAGGAATTCACCCGGAATACGCAGAAACAACGATTACCTGTGTGTGTGGAAATGTGATTCAGACCAGGTCAACCAAGAAAGACATAAAAACAGAGATCTGTTCCCAGTGCCACCCGTTCTTGACGGGAAAACAGCGGATCGTTGATACAGCCGGGAGGGTAGAAAAATTCAAAAAGAAATATGGCGTTTAATCTGCCTGAGTATGCCTCAGAGGCAAGCAGCTTCTGATCATTCGGGGAAAATCATTTTCCCCACCACTGATGAACACCTGACGGATCGTTGTTATCGTCGGTACCTGTCGATTGTTTTAGGGAGACATTTTCCCTGAGATTGCTTCTTTGTTTAATGTAAGAGGTAATGAGTCTGGCGCCTGTATTCCCCCATCGGAAATGTACTGTAGAAAAAGGATACCATGTTCGACAAGCTGAAGGACATCGTGACAAAACATGTAGAGCTGGAAAAATTGTTGAGTGATCCGGATGTATTCAACAAGCCGGCGCTCTATCAGAAATATGCCAGGGAACATGCCGAACTGTATGACCTTGTGGAAGCCTACAGGGAATATGAAAGAACACAGGAACGTATCGAAGAAGGCCAGGCATTGCTGCGCGGTAACGATGATGAGCTGAAAGAAATTGTCAGGGAAGAGATGCCTCAGATCAAGGACCGTCTGACCGAGCTGGAGAAAACATTGAGGAGTCTTCTTCTGCCCAGGGATCCCAATGATGAGAAGAATGTGTTTCTGGAAATCAGGGCAGGAACTGGTGGAGATGAGGCAGGACTTTTCGCAGGTGATCTTTTCAGGATGTATGCCCGTTATGCAGAAAGGTGTCGCTGGAAGGTCGAGGTAGTGAGCAATAATCCCGCAGGCGGCATGGGGGGGTTCAAGGAAATTATTGCTCTTATTGAAGGCAAGGGAGCATACAGCAGGTTAAAATATGAAAGCGGCGTCCATCGGGTGCAGCGTGTTCCCGTTACGGAGGCCCAGGGCCGGATTCACACGTCCGCTGTAACCGTTGCCATTCTGCCGGAGGCGGAGGAGGTTGATGTCCAGGTTGATCCGAATGACCTGAGAATTGACGTCTATCATTCCAGCGGTCATGGCGGACAGAGTGTCAATACGACAGATTCTGCCGTCAGAATCACCCATCTTCCATCAGGTCTGGTTGTCACCTGTCAGGATGAGAAATCTCAGCACAAGAATAAAGCCAAAGCGATGAAGGTTCTCAGATCAAGGCTTCTGGACATGAGTGTTCAGAAACAGAATGCTGAAATTTCTGAATCGAGGAAGAATCAAGTAGGAAGTGGAGACAGAAGTGAGCGGATCCGGACCTACAATTATCCCCAGGGAAGGATGACGGATCACCGGATCGGACTGACGCTTTACAATCTGGAAAACTTTCTTGATGGAGATATTCAGATTGCAATCAACGCACTTGCAACCCATTTCCAGTCCGAAGCACTGAAACAGTCTGCCGGTTAAGACAACATTAAAGAGATTGCCGCGGTGCATAGCTTCTTGCAATGACGGGAAGCTACTTTTTACGAATTCATCGATGTTGAAATTCTAAGAAATTTTGGACATTCGGATTTCGTGCCTGGAGTGTATGCTTCTTTATGGATATCCGGAGCGTTCTCTACGACGCGACACAGGATTTGGGACAGCTGGGTTTTGCCACGCCAAGACTTGATGCCGAGGTGCTTTTGTCGTGTTGTATGAAAACGGACCGTCTCCGTCTTTATGCCCATCCGGAAGAAATTCTGACGGAAGAAGAGTTTCAAAGATTTCGGAATTGGGTCGAGAGGCGACGGGGGGGAGAGCCAGTTGCCTATATTATCGGGCAGAAAGAATTCTGGTCTCTTCCTTTTAAAGTCAACAACCATGTTCTCATTCCCAGACCGGAAACGGAGATGCTTGTCGAAGCAATTATCAGAACGTATTTGCCGGGGGATTTCATTCAGCTTATGATCCTTGAAATTGGCACGGGCAGTGGGGCCGTCAGTGTGGCCCTGGCTTCTGAATTGAATAACATTCGAATTGTGGCCACCGATATTTCAAGGGAGGCACTTTCTGTTGCGGTGGATAATGCCCGGGAAAATGGTGTCCAGCGTCAAATTTCTTTTCGGTGGGGCTCATTTTTTGAGCCTGTTTCGGAAAAATTTGATATCATTGTCTCCAATCCGCCCTATATATCGGAAGAAGCGTTTGGGCATCTCCCCCCGGGGGTCAGAAAGTTTGAGCCCAGCGTGGCCCTTCTGGCCGGTACGGATGGAACTGATTTTCACCGGGAGATTATCATGCAGGGAGCGCCTTACCTGAAAGAGGGGGGCAGGCTTTTTATTGAAATGGGTGAAGGTCAGAAAGACCGGGTTATAGAGATATTCAAAGAATCAAATCTCTACGACGACATAATTTTCATACGGGATTATGCCGGCGCCGAGCGGGCATTTTCGGCAAGAAGGAAGGAAGATATCATCCGTGGATAAAATTATCATCATGGGTGGCGAGAAACTTTGCGGCGATGTATTGGTCAGCGGGGCTAAAAATGCGGCCCTTCCGATCATGGTCGCTTCGCTTCTGACGCCGGGTTGGAACACGTTTCACAATATCCCTGATCTCGTGGACATCAGGACCGTTAGGAAACTTTTGGGAAATTTAGGCGTCAGGGTTGAAGGAAACTCAACCGTCAGAATCAATGCAGATACCATCAACCAAAGCGAGGCTTCCTATGATCTGGTCAAGACCATGAGGGCTTCTATCCTGGTTCTTGGTCCCCTTCTCGCACGTACAGGCGTGGCAAGGGTTTCTCTTCCGGGAGGGTGTGCCATAGGGGCAAGACCCGTAAATCTTCACATCAGAGCCCTTCAGGATATGGGCGCCGAGGTGGAATTGAGGGATGGTTACGTGGAGGCCCGGGCAAAAAAACTGAAGGGAGCGACCATATATTTTGATATTTCTACAGTAACAGGAACGGAAAATATTATGATGGCTGCCTGTCTTGCTGAAGGAACAACGGTTCTGAAAAATGCAGCCCGGGAGCCTGAAATCGTCAATCTGGCTGAGGTGTTGAATGGCATGGGGGCGAGGATTTCCGGCGCCGGCACAGACGTCATCAGAATAGACGGGGTTGATCGTATGAACCCTGTTGAAGCCACTGTAATGGCGGATCGGATCGAAGCGGGGACATTCATGCTTGCCGCAGGTATTACGGGGGGAGATGTCAGAATCCTGGGCTGTAATCCGTCGCATCTGGATGCCCTGATTGCTAAGCTCAGAGATGCAGGCATGGAGATTACGCCCGTTGACGGGGGCGTCAGGGCGTCAGGGAGGAAAAAAATAAAAAGCATTGATATAAAAACACTTCCTTATCCCGGGTTCCCGACGGACCTTCAGGCCCAGATCATGGCCATGATGACCATAGGCAGCGGACTTGCTTTGATTACGGAGACGGTTTTCGAAAACAGGTTTATGCATGTGAGCGAATTGATGCGCATGGGGGCCGATATCGTGATTCAGGGAAACAATGCCATGGTCAGAGGCGTTGCGAAGCTGAGAGGGGCTCCGGTGATGGCGACGGATCTCCGGGCTTCGGCTTCTCTGATCCTTGCAGGGCTGGCGGCGGAAGGCAGGACGGTACTGTCCAGGGTGTATCATATCGACAGAGGGTATCAGAAGATCGAAAATAAATTGTCTGCCCTTGGCGCAAACATAAAAAGGATTTCTGAATAGCATGAATATTATCCGCACGGACGAAGCTATATTTGAGGAGGTATTCCACCTGATTAAGCAACGGGGCAATGTTTTTGATGAAAAAATCCTGACCGTTGTCAAGGGCATTGTCGATGATGTTGCCGTGAGGAAGGATCAGGCCCTTTTTGAATATACGCAGAAATTTGATGGATGCACCCTGAGTGCAGAAACGGTCGCTGTTTCTGTCGATGAAGCGGAGGAAGCCTTTGCCCGGGTCAGGACGGAGGATATGGCGGTTCTCCGGGTGGCTGCCCAACGGGTTGAAGTGTTTCATAGGAAGCAGGAACTGAAGAGCTGGTTTTCTTCGGATGAAGAGGGCGTTGAATTGGGGCAGCGCATATTGCCGCTGGAGCAGGTGGGTATTTATGCCCCCGGCGGGCTTGCCTGCTATCCGTCCACAGTTATTATGGCTGCGGTGCCGGCTAAAATTGCAGGTGTTCGTGATATTATTCTGGTTACACCCTCCCGGGATGGGCGGGTAAATCCTCTCGTGGTTGCTGCTGCAAAGCTGAGTGGTGTGACACGGATCTTCAAAATCGGTGGCGCCCAGGCGATAGCGGCGCTTGCTTATGGGACGGAATCGATTCCGAAAGTGGATAAGATTGTCGGTCCCGGCAATGCATATGTCTCAGCGGCAAAAAAAATGGTTTACGGACAGGTTGCCATTGATATGATTGCAGGTCCCAGCGAGGTTGTTGTCATTGCTGACGGAACTGCTCACGCTTCGTATGTCGCCGCTGATCTCCTTGCCCAGGCGGAGCATGATGAAATGGCCAGCGCCGTTCTTCTGACGCCGGATGAAGCTCTGGCCGGGCAGGTAGCCTCTGAAGTTGAGCTTCAATTAAATGACCTGCAAAGAAAATCAATTGCCATGCGTGCTTTAAAAAATTTCGGCGCCGTTATAGTGACAAAGGATATTGATGAGGCCATTGCAATAGCCAACCGCTTTGCCCCGGAGCATCTGGAATTGATGGTCAAAAATCCCCGGGAGATGCTCCCGAAAATAAAACACGCCGGGGCCGTTTTTCTGGGACACAATACTCCGGGGACCCTCGGGGATTATATTGCAGGTCCCAACCATATCCTCCCCACAGGGGGGACTGCAAGATTTGCCTCTCCTCTTGGGGTCTATGACTTTGTAAAGCGGAGCAGTGTGCTTTATTTTTCCGAGGAATCCCTTCAGAAATATGGACATCAGGCGGCAACGTTTGCGGAAATGGAAGGGTTGGATGCTCATGGGAAGTCAGTTACTATAAGACTTGAGAGAAAAAACCCTTGACAAAAACCGCGTGTTGATTAAGATGACCGCAGGTTTCACATCAGCGTTTTTTATCCGTACCCGTATCGGCGTAGCTTCTCTTTGAGCGGGCGTAATTCAGTGGTAGAATGTCAGCTTCCCAAGCTGGACGTCGTGGG
>JBAWYD010000038.1:0-20058 GCA_037143735.1 Deltaproteobacteria bacterium | reverse complement strand
TTTTTTTGCCCATGCCTGCTGCGATTGATCAACATTACAGAGGACATCGTGAACGCCTGAGAAAAAAATATACTGAATCGGGCCTCGGTGCCTTCCATGATTATGAAGCCCTCGAACTTTTCCTGTCCTATGCGATTCCGAGAAGAGACGTAAAGCCCCTGGCAAAGAGCCTTCTTAAGCATTTCGGTTCACTCAAGGGGGTGATGGACGCAACACAGCAGGAACTCGAAAACGTTACAGGAACGGGCAGACAAACGGCAATACTCATCAGGCTCACAAAGGATCTGGGAACCCTCTATCTCAAGGAAAAGGCAAAAGAGAAACCGCAGGTGTCCTGTACGAGAGAACTCCTCGATTATTGCAGATCAAAAATGGGAGGGCTTAAGGACGAGCAATTTCACGTCATCTACCTTGATGCTCAAAATAAGATTATCGAGACGGAAATTATCCAGGAGGGCATCGTCAATCAGGCTGTTGTCTATCCCAGGAAGGTTCTCGAAAATGCCCTTACGCAGAAGGCTTCAGCCATCATCCTGGTCCATAATCACCCGTCTGGTCATATAAAACCCTCCGACGCCGATATCCGTTTAACCAGGACGATTCAGGAAACGGCAAAGGTGCTGGACATCCTTGTCCACGATCATCTGATTATTGGAGAAAACAGGTTCTTCAGTTTTCGGGAGGAAGGCCTGATGTAAATCAGAACGGTACCGGCGTGAAGGTCAGGACAAAAATTGCCAAGGAAATCCAACCGACGTTTTTTCTTCTCCTGTCAAGGGGAATCCAGTCATAAACAACAGGGGGATGATATATCCCCATAAAAACGAGGATCGCCGCCCAGACAAGCCACCCAATCCACCCAAAGATTCCAAGAACAATCAGGACGGCAATAACGCCTTTTGCCACCAGCCTTTGTTTGGAACCCAGAACCGCATAAGCCACATGTCCTCCATCCAGCTGCCCGGCGGGCAGAAGATTTAAAGAGGTCACGAGCAATCCGATCCACCCCGAAAAGGCAACAGGGTGGAGAACCAGATTTGCCTCATCGGGAAGAAATCCGTGAACAATCCAGCTAAGCAACGAAAAAAAAAGGGATGTGCCGAGATTCATCCCCGAGTCCACCGTTTCGATCCTGACCTCTGAGAGATGAAGGCCGATCAACAAAAACGGCACGGCAACAATCAGTCCTGCAAGGGGACCGGCTGCCCCGATGTCAAGAAGTATTCTTCGGTCCATAATGGGGGATTTCATTTTGATAAATGCGCCAAACGTCCCGATAAAAGAAGGTGCAGGTATGAAATACGGCAGGGTCACGTCGATATGATGCCGCCTGGACATGAAATAGTGTCCGAATTCATGCGCCCCCAGTATCATCAGGAGTGTGAATGAAAACGGGACACCCCTCCAAATGGACAAGGGATACTCAAGGGGATTTATCCCCTGCTGCAAGGTTCCCGCAACAAGGGTACTGCAGACGGTAATGAGAAAAAGGATCACATTGGCAACGGGAAATCTATGCATCTTGATCATATTAAAAAAAAGGGGATCACATGATCCCCTATAATTCATCCCTTGATGATAACCTGCCCTCGCCAAAAGAGCATCACTCTTTTTTTATCTTAAAAGCCTATTTCTTTTTATCAACTTTAGATTTAAGTTCTTTCCCGACCTTAAAGAAAGGCAATCTTTTCGGAGCTACCTTGATATTTTTCCCCGTCTTTGGATTTCTGCCGGTGTACGCTTCATAATTCCTTACAACGAAGCTTCCAAAGCCTCTAATTTCTATTCTGCCGCCCTTTTTTAGCGTATCTGTAAAACCTTTGAAGATCAAATTGACAACATCGATCGCCTTTTTCTCCGTCAGGTTTTCTTTCTTGCTTAAAGCTTCAATAAGTCCCGATTTATTCATAGCTTCCTCCTCTTTATGATACCTGAAGATACAATCTCTTTAAAAGCAGAACGAAAGTATTATTTCAATTAACATGATAATATGTCTTTATTTTTGCCGACTATTATTTATTTTGATACGAATGTCAAGACAATTTTTTATAAAACATTAATTATTTCGACAAAGATAGAAGCTTTTTCACTTCTTCTTTTGTCAGATGCCGGTATGCACCCGTCTTTAAATTTCCGATATTAAGGTCTGACACGGCGACCCGGATCAGTCGAATAACAGAATGGCCAAATGTATCAAAACCTCTACGGATTAATCTATTTCTTCCCTCTGAAATGGTTAAGGTGTACCATGTACTTTTGGGGCTCTTTCTTGTGATCTGGATATGATCAGGTCGAAATTTGCCGTCCTCCAGTCTTATCCCCTTTATCAGAGATTGCAGATCGTGATCCGTCAGTTTTCCGTCAATCTTGACCTCATATGTCTTAGGAATACTGAAACGGGGGTGTTGAAGCTTCTGGGAAAAATCTCCATCATTGGTCATCAAAAGAAGTCCCTCCGAATCATAGTCGAGCCTTCCTACGGGGAAAACCCTGTCCGAAATCCCTGAAAGAAGATCCGTAACAATGGGCCGATTATGTGGATCGTGAAGGGTTGTCACGTATCCTTTCGGCTTGTTCAACATCAGGTATATTTTTGATACTTCATGGAAGATGAGTTTATCATCCACACGGATTTCATCTTTTTCAATATCCGCCTTTGCACCCAACTGTCTTACCAAAACATGATTGACCGTCACCCTCCCATCCACAATCATCTTCTCAGCATGACGCCTGGACGTAATGCCGGCAGACGCAATGATCTTCTGAAGCCGCTCCTGCATAAAAAATCCTGTATTGTTAACAAATACGAAATCATGATATCAAAATTATAAATGTTTCAGACATTTTAATTTGGATATTCTTCGTAGCTTGGGATTTCGTACTTGGGAGTTATGTCTCATTTTTTAAATCTTTTAACTCGCGAAGGGTCGGCAGCTCCGAGAGGTCCTTTAAATTAAAAACCTCAAGAAATTTTTTAGTTGTCCCGTATATGATAGGCTTACCCGGAACGTCTTTCCGGCCCATGATCCTCACAAACTTCTTCTCCAGCAGTCCCCTTAAAGACCCACTGACATCCACCCCGCGAACTCTGTCTATCTCCGCCTTTACGACCGGCTGCCTGTAAGCGACAACGGCAAGGGTTTCCATAGCCGCAGGGGACAGCATCAAAGATTTCCCCCCCTTCATCCTGTTTATCCAGGAGCCAAGATTTTCCCGGCTCCTGAACTGAAAACCTCCGGCAACCTCCTGGATATAAAGGCCGCCCCGTCTTTCTTCATATTCTCTCATCAGCTCACGAATCAGACGATTGATCTCATCCTTTTTTACATCAGGAATAATTTCAGCCACCCTGTCTGCAGAAAGCGGATTGTCCGAAGCAAAAATAAGAGCTTCAATGATCGTCTTATTTTCTTCCATTTAAGCCTCCACGGCAAGGCAAACCCTGATCACACCAAAGGAGCAGCCCTGATAAACCCGGATCATTCTCTGTCGCATGAGTTCCAAAATCGCCAGAAAGGTATAGAGCAACATCATCTTACTGCCACTTACGCCCAGCAGTTCCGCAAATGTCAGATCTCCCTTTTCGGTAAGTCTCTCCATGATGTCATTCATTTTTTCTGTCAGGGACATCTTTTCGACATCAATCTCGAGTGAGTCACCCTTTTCCACGGTCGAAATGATTTTATGAAAAGCCTCAACGAGATCAAACACATTGAGTTCAACAGCCATTTCCTGATCGTCATAATCAGCCCCCGTTTCAGCTATGAAACCCCTTTTGAATACATCTCTGTTTAGTAAAGGCCTCGTTTCCAATTTTAACGCCGCTTCCTTGAACTGTTGATATTCCAAAAGCTGCCTGACCAGTTCATCCCTGGGATCCGGTTCATCCTCATCATGTTCATCCTCCTCCACTGGCAAAAGCATTTTCGACTTAATATGGAGAAGCGTAGAGGCTAAAACCAGATATTCTCCGGCAAGATCAAGATTGAGGGATCTCATCATATCCAGATGTGCGAGATACTGTTCCGTAATGAGGGCAATGGGAATGTTATAAATATCAATTTCATTCTTACGGATAAGATACAGCAGCAGATCAAGAGGGCCTTCAAAGATATCAAGCTTGATCTCATAACCCATAGTCCATTCTCTTGAAGCCATCGTGAATATCAAAAAATACCGTCAATCACCCACCCGCGCGGTAATGACCTTTTTAAGTAAAAGGTTGTTGCCTCTGTTTCAAACGCTGAGCGTTGTCAGATTTTAACTGCTTCCCGGACCTCTTCCATGGTCATTCGGGCGATTCTGCTTGCCCTGATGTTTCCGTCTTCGATAATGATCCTGACTTCGTCCATATGATTCCGGTAATAATCCTGGCGTTGATAAACCGGATTCATGGCCTCCGATATCCGCACCGCCAAACGCTTCTTACAATCCGTGCAACCGATGCCCGCCTTTTTGCATTCCCTGGATATTTCCTCCACATCATCGGGGGATGAATAAATCTGGTGATAGCCAAAGACATTACAAAGCTCCGGTCGGCCCGGATCCTTTTTCCTCATTCGTTGAGGGTCTGTGAACATAGCCTCTACCTTGGACTTCAAGGTTTCTTCCTTGTCGCTTATGTAAATAGAATTATCGTAGGATTTACTCATCTTCCTGCCGTCAGTACCCAATAGTTTTGGCACGTTCGTAAGCAATGGTTCCGGGATGGGAAAAATTTCCCTGTAAAGAAAGTTAAAGCGTCTGGCGATCTCACGGGTCAGCTCGACATGGGGAAGCTGATCCACCCCGACGGGCACACCATATGCCTTGTACATGATAATATCTGCCGCCTGGAGGACCGGATATCCCAGGAATCCGAAAGTGGTGAGGTCTTTCTCGGATAATTCATCTTTCATTTCCTTATATGTCGGGTTTCTTTCCAGCCAGGGAAGCGGTGTAATCATGGACAATATCACAAAGAGCTCGGCATGTTCCCTAATGCTGGATTGTACAAATAACGTGCTTTTACCGGGATCCAGACCGACACTGAGCCAGTCAACCACCATATTGAGTGTATGATCTTTTATCTGATCCGTATGATTGTATTCACTGGTCATAGCATGCCAGTCTGCAACAAAATAATAACAGTCGTAAGGCCCTTCATTCTGAAGGTCAACCCAGTTTCGGAGCGCGCCGTGAAGATTTCCCAGATGGAGGCGCCCTGTGGGTCGCATGCCGCTTAGAATCCTTTTCTTCGTCACAAACGTTTACCTCTTTCAAAAGCTTTCATCTGCCGTCTATCCAGGAACGTTACCAGGATATTCTCGACGGTCTTAACAAAAAGAATCGATCCTGTCAATGTATCAGGAAATATCTATAGTCACGCCTGTGTTGAGGCGTTTCCGTCCCGTAATAATGCATTAAGGCCCCCGTGATAATGCAAATACCAGGGAGGCCTCAATCACACACATTCTTTTTTGAGTTTTTATTATTTTACTTTATCGGACAATCCCTTCCCCGCTTTGAACTTAACGACTTTCTTGGCCGGAATTTTGATGGTTTTCCCCGTTTGCGGATTTCTTCCTTCCCTCGCTTTTCTTTTCACAACCGAAAAAGTTCCGAACCCGACCAGGCCAAGTTTTCCGTTCTTTTTCAGCTCCTTGGCCACCGCATCCATGTATGCCTGCAATGCCGCAGCAGCCGCTGCTTTCGTAACATCCGCTTCATCTGCCATAAATGCTATTAATTCCGCTTTCGTCATCCTCTAAAATCCCCCTTTCTTCAATCTTTTTATAATGATATCCGTACTTATCCGATGATCAACAACCTACTTGATACCACCGGCCAATCAATCACACATACTCAGGAGCGTCATTTGCAGCAAGGGCAGGATAGCATACATTGTTTTTTGATCTGAAAATGGACACGTCTGTTTGAAAATGCTTTTAACCCGCACACACATTGAGTTTTGATACACAGGATTCGCGCTATACATGATAACGAGTCTACGGGTAACACAAAGAAAAACAACAATCAAGAAAAAATCAATATATTTTTTTAAATTAAATATTCGCCCATCAGGCTCACATCATGTTGAATTCCATGGGTTTGACAAGAAATACACCGGGGCCATTATCGAACCCGCCGCAGGGCCCCAGTACTGGCCTTATATCCTTGAAAAAAAAGGTATAAAGAATGGCTTGATGCTCACATTTTCCAAAAAGGTCTTTCACGGGTGCGCCGCAGGCAGAGGCTTCGTCTACATCAAAATTAGCAAGAGCGTCTATTTCCTCAAGCCCTTCTTTCGTACCAGAAAATAGAGCTCGCCTTTTTCTTTCAGGCTGCCCGCAAGCTTCTCAGTATCGCTTCCCGTTCCGCAAAACAGATCCACACGTCCCGGCCCTTTGATCACACCACCCGTGTCCTGATTGAGGACAAAGCGGGAAAAGTCTTTCCATGCCTTGATATTCCCTTTTTCATCAAAAACAGGCGTTTTCAACCGGATGAATGCAATTGCTCCCTTCGGAAACAAATCCAGGTCCGTCGCGATCGACCTGCCCGCGGTAAGAGATAATCCCAGAGCGCCTACAGGGCCTTCGTCAACGATGCGGAAAAATATATAGCTTTCATTGTAATTCAGGATGTTCGAAAGCTCGTCGGGGTGTTCCCGGAGATATTTCTTCACATTCTCATGTGTTATCTCGCTGTTGGAGAGTTTGCCACGCTCCAGCATATATTTTGCCACGCTCCGGTATGGACGGCCATTTGTCTGAGCGTAGCTCACCTGCATAAATCTGCCATCGGGTAGTAACCTGATCTTTCCGGAGCCCTGAATATGCATGAAAAACAGATCGATAGCATCCTTGACCCAGACTATTTCGAGATTTTTACCCGTCAGCGACCCCGCATCTTCAATATCTGCCCTCGAAAAATAGGGAATCAGCTCCCCGTTTTTTACTCTCCCGACAATTTTTTCATGATTGTATTTCTTCCTGAACTTTCCCAGATTCACCACCACCGTATCAGCGGGGGCTCTGTATATGGGATACCGGAATATCTCCGTTTTCACCAGGGAGCCTTCCATGACGGGCTCAAAATACCCTGTAAACAGGACAGATCCCTTGTTGTCGGATCCGGTGGCTTTATAGACATCGAACGCGTCTTTCATCTTTTCCTGTTTCATATTGTCTGAGTCGGTGCTGTTAATGATCTCTTTCAGTATCAGGAGAGATTCCTTCATGTCTATGGCGGAAACACGGTCATTCCCGAGGCCGTATGTGATATTTTCGACAACAGCATCATAATACCTTATGCTTTTTCCAATAGCCGCATCGAGAGATTCCCACTTGAGATCATCATTAAACGAGGGAGCGTTTTCAGGGGGAATCAACACGAGCGGGGGTTTGGGCTTTTCGACCGGTTTTTCCACTGCTTTCTCAATCTTGGCTGCACATCCCGCAATAAAGAGCACGATGACAAGGTAACAGATGATTTTACATGGGCGCATATATACCTCAAAGTTCAACGATCATGGCCACTTCATCACAGTAATCCGGGTACTTGGAACATCGGAAACAGTCCGACCATATCTTCTCGGACAGGGTGGACCGGTCAACCTCTTTAAATCCAAGCCGCTTAAACAATTCCGGCCTGTTGGTCAACGTAAACATCCTGAACAACCCCAGGGTAATCGCCTCTGAAATGCAGGCCTCAACAAGATTTCTGGCAATTCCCTGTTTTCTATGTTCTTCCTCCACATACAGGGAACGAATCTCTGCCAGATTATCCCAGATGATATTCATGGCACAAATACCTGCTACCGCCTGTTTATTCTCATCATAATAGACAAAAAAATCTCTCAGGCTGCCATAAATATCCATGAGGGAACGGGGCAGAATTTCCCCTTTGCCGGCTGAAGCATTGATCATCCCGTGAATGGTCTTTACATCATCGACTCGAGCTTTTCTCAGCATTCTTCACTCCTTGTCTTTTCTCGATGGTTCAAAGCTCTTAAGGCAGCCGCAAGCTTCAGTTTGAGAAACAGATGTAAATTGCATAATAACCCGCATATGTAAAATCAGTTTTCCCTGAAAACTCCAGACTTTCTAAATCACTATTTATTTACTACGGGACAGTTCCAGCATTTCCCGCGCATGTTCTCTGGTCTTCTTTGTAAGCTCGGCCCCGCCGAGCATCCTCGTAATTTCATCCAGACGGTCATTTTCTGAAAGAGCTTCTACTGAGGCGACGGTCCGTTCTCCTGAAACCGTTTTCACGACACGGTAATGCCTGCTCCCGAAACAGGCAATCTGCGGCAGATGAGTGATACACAGGATCTGGTGATGTTCCGATACATCCTTCAGTTTCCTGCCAACGTCCTCTGCTGTCGCCCCCCCAATGCCGCTGTCCACCTCGTCAAATATAATCGTCCCAACAGAGCCTGTTTTTGCGAGTACTTTCTTCAACGCCAGGATGATGCGGGACAGCTCCCCTCCAGAAGCAATGCGGCTCAGCTGTTTAAGCGATTCACCGACATTGGTGGACAGATAGAACTCAACCTCATCAATGCCCTTGGAATTGAAAGAAACGTCTTCCCCGTCATCAACCGGACTTTTGAACACGACCTCAAATGTCGCCTTTTCCATTCTCAGGGTATGAACCTCATCCTCTATCGCGTTTCTAAGAACCGATGCCGTTTCGCGGCGTTTCCGAGACAGGAGATGCGCGTTCTCCAGCAGCTTCAATCTGTGCAATTTAATCGCCTCGGAAATCTGCTCAATCTCCTCATCAACAAAATCTATGGTCTTCAACTCCTCCGCGATGTCATCCCTCTTCTTTAAAATGCCTTCCAGTGTCGCGTCATACTTACGCTTCAACCGCCCCAACAGCTCCAAACGATCATCGATGGCCTCGAGTCTTGCCGGATCGTAGGACAGGCTCTTTTCATAATCCCGGAGTACCAGCGCTGCTTCTTCAAGCTGATAGTACATGGCATCCAGTTCCTGCTCGGACAGCCCCAACCGCTGATCAATCTTTTTGATCTCACGAATATGGGCAATAACACCGCGAATGTCCTCCAGGATGGAACCGGATCTTGAGTAGAGGACATCATGGGCTTTACCCGCATGATCCATCAGCTTCCGGACATGGGTCGAAACTTTTTTTTCCTCGAGGAGATCCGCATCTTCTCCCGTCCCAATGCCGGCATCATCAATCTCCCTGAGCTGAAAGCGGAGGAAATCTTCCTTCTCGCCCCGGGTCTTTTGAAGCGACACGAGATTCCGGATTCTTTCATTTAAAGACTGGTAAGCGTTATATCCCTCCGTATATTCCGACCGCAGCGAAAAAAGACCTCCGAATTCATCCAGGATATCGATATGATTTTCCGCGTTCAGAATGACCTGGTGTTCGTGCTGGCCGCAGATATTGATCAGGGACTCACTGACGGCGGCCAGCATGCTGAGGTTTGCCAGCTGCCCGTTGATGAAAACGCGGTTTTTCCCCGTCCGTGAAACGATTCGCTTGAGAACCAGTTCATCCCCTCCGGGAAAACCCATCCGCTGCAACTTTTCCCTAAGTTCTTCCTTTTCTCCGATATCGAAGAGGGCCTCCACCAAGGCCGAATCCTCAAAAGATCGAATCATATCGGAAGATGCCCGGTCGCCAAGAAGGAGGCTTACGGCTCCGATGATAATCGATTTCCCCGCACCCGTCTCTCCGGTGATCACGTTGAGCCCGCCTGAAAAGGAGACCTTCAGCTCATCGATAATGGCAAAATTCGTGATGTTGAGCTCTGTCAGCATTTCATCTTAACACTTATTCGCACCGGTCGGCGAGCCGCCCCACCCCAGTTTTGTACGCAGGATCTGCATGTAGTCCCTGTGCGGCGACGACACAAGGTTGGTCACATACCTGGATTTCTTAATAATCATGCTATCGCCTGATCTCATGGTATAAGAAATCTGGCCATCCAGAGTCAGAGTCGCCCCCTGCCCCTTCGTCCATAAAATTACTTTTATCTGAACATTGTCAGGAATAACAATCGGCCGGTTCGTCAATGTGTGGGGACAGATGGGATTGATGATAAAGGAGTCCTGTTCGGGAAAAACGATAGGGCCTCCAGCAGAAAGGGAATACGCTGTAGAGCCCGTCGGGGTGGAGATGATGATGCCATCGGCCCTGAATGTCGTCAGATACCGGTCATTGACCGTCGTTTCCAGGTCGAGGATGCGGGAGAGATTGCCCCGCGTAATCACCCCGTCATTCAGGATGCTCTGCTGCCTCACGGTTTCATCCCCCAGTTGAATGGTGATATCAAGCATCATCCTCTTTTCGATCTGGAAATCACCCTTGAATATCAACTCAAGAGCGCTGAACATCTCATTCAGATTGACTTCTGTGAGGTAACCGAACTCGCCTAAGTTGATGCCGACAATCGGAATGTCATATTCGCTTACAAAGCGGACGGTCCGAAGGAGCGTCCCGTCCCCTCCGAAAACGACAAGGAGATCGACCTGTGAAGCCAGTTTTCTTCGGTCCAAACCCGTTTCCTCACCGAGCTTCATGGCAATGCCCTCTTCCAGAAAAACCTCAACCCCCTGTTTTAACGTCCAATCTCTCAGCAAGAGGGTGTATTCCGCGGATTTTTCTTTTTCTATATTCGCAATGATACCGATTTTCTTAATCATCATGTAAATCCCTTAAAATAATTGTGTTAATTTTCCTATCATAAAAACACATGGGTGTCCATGAACAGATTGAGTCGAAAATCCATCTTTTCTGGGTTGCATTTACGATTTTATCCAAAGATATCTTTATACAACTTGAAACAAATCTCAACGTTTGCTAATGTCCTACACGAAAACAGAGACGGCTCGGCTCATTTTCGTGGCCCTGAAATATTAATCAGATGCTGGAAGTACATGTGCCCGTTTCAAACCCCAAAACAGACTTTCAGACAATGCAGGGACTGTCTAACACGTTCTCTATGGGATGGAAAAAGTGATCAGGACTGTCTCAATTTAATTCAGGGAACATAATAATATGTCAGGTGACGCATAAATCATGTCATGAAGGAGTTCATCATGGGAAACAAAGCTTATTCAAAGGGTCTTGAGGGAGTCGTGGCCGATGAAAGCGGCATTTGTAAAATTGACGGTAACGAAGGGCGGCTTTATTACCGGGGTTATTCCATTGATGATCTTGCTGCCTGCTCAAATTATGAGGAAGTGGCATATCTGCTTCTCTATGAGCGCCTTCCGACCGTTGCCGAGCTGAAGGATTTTTCTCAACGGATGCGGCAAAGCCGACCCTTATCACAGCCGGTGCTTGATATGATAAGATCTTTCCCGGCTTCTGCCCATCCCATGGAATTGTTGCAATCGGCTATTTCCTACTTGAGCGGATATGTAAAACACCGTATCGAACATTCTCCTACCTGCAACTGCCGGGATACGCTCTATCAGATATCACAGATTGCCAGCGTTGTCGCCGCATATGGCCGTTATCGGGAAAACAGGGAATGTGTCGCGCCGCGCATGGACCTCTCACACGGGGCTAATTTTTTGTATATGCTCCATGGAACCGAACCGGAACCCATCGAAGGTGAAATAATGGATAAATGTCTGCTCCTCCATGCCGAACACGACTTTAATGCGTCCACGTTTGCAGCACGGGTCGTCGCTTCAACCCTTTCAACCTGTTACTGCAGCATCTCAAGCGCCATAGGCGCCCTGTACGGGTCGCTTCATGGAGGGGCAAACCAGCGCGTGATAGAAATGGCCGAGGAAATCGGAGATAAGAATAATGTAGCAGCGTGGATGGACAAAGCCTTCGCTCAGAAGCGGAAGGTGATGGGGATGGGTCATCGTGAGTACAAAGCCAAAGATCCGCGGGCAAAGATCATACAAAAATATCTTGAACAGCTTTCTGAAAAGAAAAACGACTTTCGGTACTATGAGATTTTACAGGAAGTTGAAAAAGAGTTTCGTGTTAAAATGGAAACGGCCGGTAAACCCATCTATCCGAACGTTGATTTTTACTCCGGCGCTGTATATCGTCTCCTGGGTATTCCCGCCATTCTCTTTACCCCGATTTTTGCCATGGGAAGAGTTGCCGGCTGGCTTGCTCATATTCTTGAACAAAGGGCCGACAACCGGATCTATCGTCCGGAGAGCCTCTGGACCGGGCCCGAGCCACGTGACTATGTTCCCATTGAGAAACGATAAAGAACCGCAGAAAACGGGAATCATGTTTGATCATGAAAAGCCTTGACTTTTTTCAGTGCTCATAATAATCAAGGCGAAAACGCTTGGGCCGTCCGATTCAAATCACACGGCTCAGGCGAACATAGAAGTTGGGTAAAGACATTTTAAAGCGTAAGGTGAGCCATCATACTCTTTGGAGTCTTGGTGGTTTTTACTTTCTGCCATTGTGAAAATCCAACTTAAAAAATCTAAGAAAGGAGGAGGTATACAATGTCAGAAGGTATCGTAAAGTGGTTTAACGAGAAAAAGGGCTTCGGGTTCATCGCCAGTGACGACGGCACAGATGTATTTGTTCATTTCAGCGCCATTCAAGACTCTGGATTCAGGACGTTAACTGAGGGGCAGCGTGTCAGCTTTGATGTTGAGCGTGGCAATAAAGGCCCATCGGCTGTAAACGTTAAAGCCATATAGGAATATTACAGTTCTTTTATCGTTCAAAGACGGGATTCATTGGAGGTTAGCATGAACAAAAATCTGTACGTGGGAAACCTGTCCACTAAGGTAACGGAAGCTGACCTGAAAGCGAACTTCTCGGAAGCGGGGAGCGTTGTATCCGTAAGGATTATTAAGGACAAGTTTTCAGGGCACTCCAAGGGCTTCGGGTTTGTCGAAATGGAATCCGAAGAGGGCGCAAAAGAAGCCATAACGAGGTTTAACAACGGTCAATTGGACGGACAAGCCATCGTGGTAAACGAAGCAAGGCCAAAAAAGGAGCAAGGCGGTGGCGGCGGCGGCGCTGGAGGTGGTAGATTCAGAGGCAAACCGAGAGGCCGCTATTAGGAGTCATCCTGATGACATGGCGCCTTTTCTTAACCGTCTGACCTATTCATTGAAACAACCGAAAACCCCACTTCTCGTTCATGAGATGTGGGGTTTTTAGCAGAGGTGAGTGAAGTGAAAGTGACAGCTTTTAACGGTAGTGCGCGCAAGAATGGCAACACAGCGATTCTCATCAGCCACGTAGTTCGTGAACTCGAAAAGGAAGGGATTGAAACGGAAGTATTTCAGCTCGCCGGGAAAAAGATACACGGTTGCCTCGCCTGTTTTAAATGCTTCGAAAAGATGGACAGGAAGTGTTGGGGCCGCAAGGATGTCGTAAACGAATGTATTGATAAAATGTTGGATTCAGACGGCATCATACTCGGATCGCCGACGTATTTTGCAAATATCTCTTCCGAAATGAAGGCACTGATTGACCGGACTGGGATGGTTGCCAAAGTTAACGGCGATCTCTTCCGCCGCAAAGTCGGAGCGGCCGTCGTTGCGGTGAGAAGAGGCGGCGCCATACATGCTTTCAACTCCCTGAACCACTTCTTCTTTATCAGCCAGATGATCGTGCCGGGCTCCAGTTATTGGAACATCGGTATAGGGAGAGAGATGGGCGAGGTTCAGGAAGACGACGAAGGAATTCAAACCATGAAGACCCTCGGTCAGAACATGGGATGGCTGTTGAAAAAAATTAATAGATGACGATGCGTGTGATGGAAGAGCCAAAGATAAAAGTCGGCATTCTTGAAGGGGTCTGCGAAGTCGACGGAAGATTTAACGGGCCGTTTTGTATCCATGACGGGAGTTTTCTTGATGGAAACTTTTGCGCCCGTGTCGAATCGGGACATGTCGTCTTGATCGATGCCGCGGGCCGTGAGGTCGTGCGGCAGAAAGAAATCCGCTGCACACCCCTGAATCATTCCACATTTACCCTTTTTGACGTGACCATCGGTGTCCATTTCCACTGGGAAAGAAAACAGGAACAGACGTTCCGGGGGTTTATTTCCCTGATCCCTGATGAAAATAAAACCCTGCTCGTCATCAATGAGATCTTTCTTGAAGATTACCTGTCAAGTGTCATTTCCTCTGAAATGAGTGCGGAAGCACCGCTTTCTTTTTTAAAAGCCCATGCCATTACATCGCGAAGCTGGCTCATGGCTATGTTGAACCGTTCACGAAAGTCAAGTGATCGCGATGAAGCGTTTCCCGTCCCGCCCCGGCAGGAAGGTGAGTTCATCCGCTGGTACGGGAGGATCGATCACCGCCTTTTCGACGTCTGCGCTGATGATCATTGCCAGAGGTATCAGGGCGTCTCCCGATTGATATCGACCAACGCGCAGGATGCCGTTGACGCAACACGGGGGGTCTTTCTCGTCTATAACGGTGATATTTGCGATACCCGTTATCATAAAGCCTGCGGCGGTATTACGGACAACTTTGAAAACACTTGGGAAGATACACCCGTTCCATATCTGACTTCCGTATCCGACTCCACCGTGTTGCATCACGCCGTCCGCACGGAAGCCGACGCGGAGCGTTGGATCCTTTCGATCCCCGATGCCTATTGCAACACGGCAGATGCAAACATTCTGCGGCAGGTTCTCCCGTCCTTCGATCAGGAAACAACGGACTTCTTCAGGTGGAGGGTCGTATATAAGCGCGAGGAACTTGAGAACATCATCCGGAAAAAATCGGGAATGGATATTGGGAACCTCCTGAACTTGACCCCTCTGGAGCGGGGACCGTCGGGCAGGATTTGCCTGTTGAAGATTGAGGGATCGGAGAGGACCATAACCGTGGGCAGGGAGCTTGAGATTCGCCGCTGGTTATCCATCAGCCACCTGTACAGCAGCGCTTTCATCGTTTCCGTTGAGCGCGAACCGTCCGGACTCCCGACCCTTTTCACCCTGAATGGCGCCGGATGGGGACACGGCGTCGGGTTGTGTCAGATCGGCGCCGCCGTCATGGCCACAAAGGGATATTCTGAAGAAGAGATTTTAAAACACTATTTTCGTGGTGCAAAAATAAAGAAACTTTATTAAAACCTATGTCCATTCGACCTATCAAGACCGCTTTCATTCTCGGCGCCGGCCTGGGAACGCGCCTTCGCCCCCTGACAAACGCCTGTCCGAAACCCTTGTTGCCCGTCGGTGACCGTCCGATTATAACCTACGCTATGGACCATCTGATTACGGCGGGAATCGAACGATTGATCATCAATACCCACCACTGCGCCGACGTATATCACCAGGTATTTCCAGCCGCGCAATGGCGTGGACTTCCCATCGTTTTCCGCCACGAACCGGTGCTTCTGGATACGGCGGGGGGATTGAAGAACATCGAGGATCTCCTTGACGACGATGACACGATCCTCGTTTATAACGGCGACATCATTTCCAACATACCATTGAAACCGCTCATCGACACACATTTTACAAAGCGCAAGGAAGCAACCCTGGCGTTAAGGAGCAGCGGTTCCCCCTTGAATGTAAATATCAATGATCGCGGTGATGTATGCGACCTGCGCCACATTCTGGGTGACCACGGCATGATGAGCTGCCTTTTTACGGGCATTTACATTGTTGAGAAATCTATCCTTCGCCGACTGGAAACAGGTCGTATTGAGTCGGTCATCCCCGTATTCATCGAGATGATAAAAGAAAATCCCGGATCGGTTGCGGGAGTCCTTCTTGATGACGGCCGTTGGTATGACATCGGCTCTCTCGGGGAATATGAAAAAATATGTTCGGCATTCTCACAGACAGGTGCGACAAAAGGACTACAGAAAGGAAAATGGATATCGGAAGGGTTCTGGAAACGAAGCATAACAAATCTGGAAGACGAAATGCTGGCGTTTGCGAAACAGGCGATCGGTCCCGAAGAATCGGCATCCATGGACATGACACCTGTGGCAAAGGGTGGATCGAACCGGTCGTTTCACCGTATTCATTATGGAGACAACCGCTCCGTCATTTTCATGCATTACGACCTCGATCCTGAGGAGAACAACTATTACGCTTCTATTGCATCATTCCTCCGGAATATCGGCGTCGCCGCTCCCCGGATCATGGCTCACGATTCCGCAAGGGGTTTTGTTGTAATGGAGGACCTCGGGAACACAGACCTGTGGTCTATCCGTCATGAACCATGGAAAACGAGACAAGCGTATTATCAAAAGACGCTGGCCGTCATTCACAGGCTCCATGCTTTCCCGATGAAGGATTTCCCTTGGGAGCAGGTTCCTCTGATGGAGGGGTTCGGTCCGGGCCTTTATCAGTGGGAGCGGGATTATTTTCTTGATAATTTTGTTCAGGCTGTCTGCGGGATAGAGATCAGCCCCTCCGAAAAAAAAATACTGGAAGATGAGCTTATGGCCATGTCAGCGCGCCTTGAGAATGTTGAACCCAGGCTCGTGCATCGGGATCTTCAGTCCCGGAATATCATGATTTTTGGTGAGGAACCGGTACTCGTCGATGTTCAGGGCATGCGTTTTGGCAACCTGTTTTATGATCTGGGGTCGCTTCTCTATGATCCATATGTCTTCATGACAGAAAATGAGCGGATGGCGCTTCTCCGGTGTTATTACGAGCAGCAGGATATACTGCCCCCTGCATGGAGCGTTTTTCAGGAGATGTTCCGTGAGGCGTCGGCACAGCGCCTCATGCAGGCGCTCGGCGCTTATGGCTTCTTGGGCCTCAAACGGAGCCTGTCCGACTTTCTCACTCACATTCCTAACGGCCTTGCGAATCTCATCGATGCCACCTCGCACGCAAATCGGCTCTCCCTGTTGAACAATCTCGCCCGGAAATGTGCAGATTCCCTTCCGCGGGACATGGCTACCAGACAAGGATCTTTTATTAAAGGTGGGGGCATGGGCTGCTCACGGCCGGGATGTCCTTAAAAAATTGCGGGTTACTTCTCAAATAATGTATATTTTATCCATATCTCCCATTGACACAAAAATGTCATCATTCTATATAGGGCCCCAGGCAATACGTATTTTAATCTTGAAATATTTTGAAAGGTATGAAGCCCCAAAATTGTAAAGGAGACCCCATATGGCTTACGAGCTGACATATGTCGTCATTACTCCCTATAGCCTCATCAAGTCCCGGACCGGAAATATCATCGCACGGCTTATGTCCTTTTCCGGCTGCGACCTGGTTGGCATAAGGATGATGCGACCGTCCGATGAGCTTGTAAATGAGTACATCAACCGTGTTAAGCGTCTGAATATTGAATCTAAAGTAGAGAAGGCCCTTGTAGACTATATTGATCAGAATCTGCGGCGAGATAATATCCTTGGCCACCCGAACCGATGCCTGTTTCTTCTGTTTGCCGGTGAAAACGCTGTGGAGCGGATCTACGAAGTCGTCGGCAAGCTCACGACGGAAGCGGAATCGGAGGCCGTCCGGGGGACGATTCGTGGAACCTACAGTGACTATATCACCACCCCCGACGGAACAATCCGGTATTTCGAACCGGCGGTGCTGATCCCGACAAACCTTGCATATGCGCGGAATAATCTGGAGATGTTTGCCCAGCATGGATTCAATGACTCCGGCATTTATGAGGAATGCGCCGAGGGTGAAACGACGCTGGTCATTCTGAAGCCGGATAATTTTTTCAAGCATTCCGTCCGTCCGGGTAACATGATCGATATGTTTTCAAAGACAGGGCTCAGGATCGTGGGCGCCCGCCTGACCAGGATGAGCGCAGCCCAGGGGGAGGAGTTCTATGGATTCCTCCGCGACGAGTTCAAGAAAAAACTCAAGTTCCGGATCGCGGGTAAAATCAGGGAGGGAATTGACGGGATCTTCGGTTTCGATATAACCGACGAGGAATACAATGCCATGGCCGATGTCATCGCCGAAAAAAACGCCATGCATGAGTTCTCGTTAATTGTAAAATATATGACCGGAATCGACCCGAACAGCGTATCACCCGGCGACCGCAACAAGCCCGGCACACACAGGTCACTGGCGCTTCTGTATCGCGGACCAAATGCGGTCAAACATATCCGCGAACGCCTGGGGGTGACCGATCCTTCAATGGCTGCGGCAGGCACCGTCCGATCGGATTTCGGCCAAAATATCCTGCAGAACGCCGCTCACGGCTCCGACTCGGTTAAAAATGCCATTCGCGAGAGAAAGATCATCGGTCTGTACGAAAATGCCGGGAAAGACAGTGCAAACATCATCTCCAACTGGCTGAAAACCGGCAACATCAGTTAAACTCCGGCATGTACCGCCAGTTTCCCCGGAGGGTTTCATGCTTCAGCCCTTTTTGCAGCAACCGGGTAAACTCCTCGCGCGTTAAAAATCGCGCCCCGAGGGTCTCCATATGAGCCGTATAGACCTGGCAGTCCAGGAAGTCAAATTTCAGTCCTTTCAGTTTGTCGAGCAGGTGAATGAGCGCCGCCTTTGATGCGTTGCTCATCATCGAAAACATGGACTCGCCAAAAAAACAACGGCCCAGGGAAACACCATAGATACCCCCGACCAGCTTTTCTTCGTACCACGCCTCAGCAGAATGGGCAAAACCCAGCAAATGCAGCGTGTAATAAGCCTCCAGCATATCATCCGTAATCCAGGTTTCTTTCTGCTTGCACCGCGGTTTCTGGCAGGCGATAACAACGTCACGGAAGTTATGATCGTAAGTGATCCTGAACGTGCAGTTCCTCAACACCTTTTTCATACTCCGGGAGACCCGGAGTTCTTCCGGAAACAATACGAAGCGCGGATCGGGAGACCACCAGATGAGAGGGTCATCCTCGGAGTACCACGGGAAAATTCCATGGCGATAAGCCTCCAGTATCCTGCCGGGGGAAAGATCCCCGCCGATGGCCAGGATACCGCTTTTTGACGTGAGGCTTACAGAGGGGAAAATAACCTCATCATCCAGTTGAAAAACGGGCATGATTTATCCGGAGACTTTATGTTTCAATGACACGCACCACGACGTCGTCGTTTTCAATATCAGCAAGGGCAGAACCGCCCTGTTTCAGTTTTCCGAAGAGCACTTCATTTACAAAAAACCGTTTGATCTTGTCTTGAATGAGCCTGGCGATCTCTCTCGCTCCGAATTCCGGTGAATAACCTTTGCCGGCAAGCCACTCATAACACAAGTCGGTCACTTGAAGCGCCACCTTTTTCTCACCCAATTGGGCACCGAATTCATCAATGGTTTTCCTGACAATCTGGAGAACCACTTCACCCGTGAGATTGTTGAAATTGACAACGGCATCAAGCCGGTTTCTGAATTCCGGTGAAAATGACCGTTCCAGAGCCGGGAATACGGCGTCACGGTTGATGGCCCTGGCCTCAAATCCTATTGTCTGCCTTCCGATTTCTCTGGCGCCGGCATTGGATGTCATGAGGACGACGACATTACGGAAATCCGCCTTTCTTCCGTTATTATCCGTGAGAGTTGCATAATCCATCACCTGAAGAAGGGTATTGAAGATATCTGCATGGGCCTTCTCGATTTCATCCAAAAGCAGGACGGCATGTGGATTCTTCCGGATGGCTTCCGTCAACAGGCCACCCTCCTCGTATCCCACATAGCCCGGCGGGGCTCCTACAAACTTGGACACGGTGTGCTTCTCCTGATATTCACTCATGTCATAACGCAGGAGAGGCACACCCATCGTTGCAGCAAGCTGGCGCGCCAGCTCTGTTTTCCCCACACCCGTCGGACCGACGAACAGCATGGAAGCAACAGGTTTATGAGGCTCCCGAAAACCCGCCCGTGATCGCTTAATCGCTTCAACAACCATATCCACGGCATTGTCCTGCCCGAAGATTTTACGCTTGAGTTCCGTCTCAAGATCAAGAAGCCTGTCAATCTCCGAGGATGATACGCTTTTTTCAGGAATTCTGGCAATCTTGGCCACGACCGCTTCAATATGGTGTTGATCTATCACCTTCCCCATAGAGGAATCGTCGCCCTTAATATTGGCAATTGCACCGGCTTCATCCATGACATCAATCGCCTTGTCCGGCAGCCTTCGATCATAAAGATACTTGTGGGACAGCTCAGC
>JBAWYD010000037.1:0-20420 GCA_037143735.1 Deltaproteobacteria bacterium | reverse complement strand
CCGCAGCCTTATAGGCAGCGATGCTTCCCGTAACTCCCAAAACAATTTGTTTATCCTGCAACATGGCGGCTATCTTTCCTTACTCGTTTGTCTTTCCGTCTTCAAGACATGTATATTCTGCCGAAACCGAGATAAAATAAAAATAATTTACATATCTTCCCGTCCGATTCGTATAGCAATTATGAGTGACAAGTTCAAGGAGTTAATATGGATACACCAGGTGATTTGATAAAATGTTTTAACTTGCAAAACAACGGAATAATCATTATAAGTTCGCCCGTATTACCTGGTAATAGAAGCGCCCCGCATAAAGACGGGGCTTCGCGCTGCAATGTGTTGGGCGCCCATCCCCCTCACTTTAAACATGGGGCGTACGGGGCGCGTTTCCGGTTCAAAGAGGGATTTCATGAAAACGTATAAACCTTTTATTATTTCGGCTCTAATTTTAATTATCGGCGGGGGCGGCTGGTGGTTTTTCAACACATACGGTGAGTGGGAAAAACCCTCCATCACCTTTGATCAGGAAATCAACGCCGTAGGCCTGCAGAAAGCCATCCAGATTACATTCACCGACAAAAAAAGGGGACTCCGTAGCACGAGCGCTTCCATATCACAGGACACTCGGACACACGTTCTTTCATCGATTAATTATACCGACACGGGAATGAAAGAGGAAAGATTGACCATAGTCATTGACATCCTTACCTTGAAACTTCACAATGGCCCGGCTGTCCTCACTTTAGAAGCCACTGATCATTCCCTTTGGAAAAATCATGCGATCGCCAGCCGGCAAATCACGATCGACGTCACACCGCCGCAGGTATTTCTCCTTAACTCGACAAATCATATAAACCCTGGCGGCTCATGCGTCATCGCCTACAGAACATCAAAACCCGCCGTCCTGACAGGTGTTAAGGTGAACAATAACTTCTTTACGGGTTATCCGGCCACGATTTCCGGAAAGCCATCTTTCGTCAGTTTTTTTGCCTTTCCCGTAGGAGCATCCAAGGGAGGAATCAATATTAAGGTCATGGCAAAAGACGAGGCCGGAAATGAGACGTCCGTCAATCTTCCCTATCTGATCATGACAAAAAAGTTCCGCAGCGACAAGATGATGCTGTCGGAGAGTTTTTTGCAGCAAAAAATGCCGGAATTTCAATCCATCGTTCCTTCTCTCCGGGGAAAGTCGCCTGTGGAAACATTCATGTATGTGAATGGATTGTTGCGGGAAGACAACTTTAAAACCATCCAGGAAATTTGCGGGAAGACCTCACCAAGGCAACTCTGGCAGGACAGCTTTCTGCGGATGAAAAACGCCGCACCCATGGCCCAATACGGCGATAAACGATCTTACATGTATGGGGGCAAGGTTGTGGGTGAGAGCACCCACCTGGGAGTCGATCTTGCCTCAACCGCCCATTCCCCCATTGAGGCGGCAAACAGCGGCGTTGTCGTTTACACTGGCTATCTCGGCATTTACGGCAACGTGGTGATCATCGACCACGGCCTGGGGCTGTTCAGTCTTTATGCCCACATGGATGCAATTCAGGCCAAAAACGGCCAGGAAGTGAAGAAGGGTGAATCGATAGGACAATCAGGAACATCCGGGCTTGCCGGCGGGGATCATCTCCATTTCAGCATTATCGTCGGAGGACAATTTGTCAATCCCCAGGAATGGTGGGATCCCCACTGGATTGCAGACAATGTAACCAAAAAAATGGACGTTTCTTTTTAACTTTTAGTAATATCTCTGTGGTTTATGGTAACCACGTAATTTTTATCAGACAAATATGATCCCAGATGGTTGGCCAGCACAACAGATCTGTGCCTGCCACCCGTACACCCCAGGGCGATATTCAGCCTGGACTTCCCTTCCTTCTCATATAGGGGGATGAGAAAGGCCATCAATTCGTAAAGTTTCTGGACAAATATCCGGCTTTCGTCGGATTCCAGGACATAGTCTCTGACACGGGGATGATGTCCGTCGCAGGGTTTTAATTCGTCAATATAATAAGGATTTGGGAGAAACCGAACGTCCAGCACAATGTCTGCATCGGCAGGCACCCCATAACGGTATCCGAAAGATGTCACATGAATGACCAGCCTTTGGCCCACCGACACGGGGAGAAAATGCCTCTGTACGGTGTCTTTTAACTGATGCACATTACACGATGACGTCTCAATTACCTTATCCGCCATTTGTTTAAGTGGAGAAAGCTTTTCTCTCTCAAGATTTATCCCGTCCATAACAGACCCTTTTACCGACATGGGATGGACCCTTCTCGTTTCGCTGAAACGATGCAATAGGGCATCATCACCCGCATCGAGGAAGAGAATCTCAATCCTGTAACCACTGTCTTTCAGACGAGCAAATATTTTGGTATATTTATCGAGGAAGCTTTTTTCCCTCAAATCCATAACCATGGCAAATTCCGTAATATTCTTCGATGTTTCAGATTGAATTTTCAGAAACTTAGGTAAAAGAACCACCGGCATATTATCAACGCAGTAAAAACCGATATCTTCCAGGGCTCTGAGGGCTGTACTTTTACCTGAACCTGATAGCCCGGTAATGATGACCACGCGTGGCGCTTTCATAAAACACGACCTCCTCTTGAAAAGGTTTTTGTCACACCGTCGATACGTCTAACTGTTTCTTCATCATCACAGCCCACAGTAACATGCATGCACGGCAGTTTCACCCCCATAATATTACAGACAGAACCGCACAAATCCGTTCTCTCTGTCTTCCGTTTATCATCCCTCTTCTCCATCCTGATAGCGATATTCACAGCCGTCTCTTCACTGATGGACGCTTCATCAAAAAGCGTTCCTGCATGGATGATCCCCACATTCTTAATCGCCAGATAATTTTTCACCCTTTCATGACTTCGCCCGTATAGGACATTTTCCTTCCTTTTCATGATTTCGATGACATCATCCGCAATCCAGTAATGTCCGTTCTTTGCCAGCCTGATGGCACATGTTGTTTTTCCCGTCCCGCTTTCCCCGGTTATCATCACACCGACGCCATTGACATTCACAAGGGCTCCGTGCATCGTGACGACCTGATCGATCTTTTTCCGCAGGATTTGCAATAGGCGACTTTCAAGAAGGAACTCATCATACATCGAGATTAAGACAGAAACAGCATGATCTTCCGAAAAACGAATCATATAGTCGGGCAGGAAACGAATCCGGGAAAGCATGATGCATGGAATTCCTGCCGAAATGATGGATCTGAATATTTTATCGCGCGTTGAAGAGGGCAGATCAGCCATTGCGGCAAGACAGGACGCAGAAAGGATCAGGATGGATTGTGGATTCAGGTTGTGCCGGAAGGCCGCATTTCCGTTGAAACGCTGAACCACGGCACAACCGATTGTATTTTTGAAACCGGATGGACCGGCGGTCTTTATGATACCCAATCGTATCCGGGTATCCTCCAGTAATCCTTCAACTGTCAAACGGTTCATCGTGATAGGACACCCCTGAATCGCCGACGCCTAACATGCATCATCTCTTTCGGCAATGATCCGGCACAAATCATCCGTCGTCTTCGCCTCCATGAGATTTACACGGAACTTACTATCCTTGAGCATCCGGGATATTTTCGCCAGAACCTTCAGGTGCTGTCCCGTTGTATTTTCCGGGGCCATAAGGAGAAAAAAAAGATGAACCGGTTTCCCATCCATGGCATCAAAATCAACGCCCGCCTTACTTCTGCCGAAAGATACGATCAGATGATTCAGATCACCGTGTTTACCATGTGGGATGGCAATGCCATCCCCGATTCCTGTGCTTCCGAGTTTCTCTCTGTCGAGTAGGACATTCACCGCAGAATCATGATTAAATTTTTCATGAACTTTCAGAAATATAGCTGACAATTCGGCAAGGGCGTCCCGTTTATTTTTCGCTTTCAGGTCTTCTATGATAAAATCTTTCCTGAATATATCCGTAATTTTCATGAACATTCCCTTACATTTCAGCTGTTGGTTTCGATGAGAACATATTTCCCGTCGTCTCGAATATAAACGACACTGACATTTTCAGTTGAAGAATCACGATATATGACGAACAGGTTTTTCGATGATTCGATCTCCATAATCGCTTCATCCAGAGACATGGGTTTCAAGACTATTTTTTTTGTCTCCACGACTCTCGTCTCGGGAGTTTCGTACATATCGTCGGACATCTGTTCCATGTCATCGACGTTTCCTCCACGGGTCGCATTCGTTTTCTGGCTCCTGATCTTTTCCTTCTTCTTCTTGAGTTGACGTTCAATCTTTTCTATCGCATTATCGATGGCAAGGTGCATATCTTTGGCTTCTTCTTTTGCGTTAACGTTTAATCCGTTCGCCATCAAATTGACTTCTGCCACATTCCTGAATTTTTCAACGGAGAGGACAACGTGCGCTTCAACTGGGTTATCAATATATTTCTTAAGTTTCATTAGTTTATCATCGATATATTCCCTGTGCCAGCTTTCGCCCTCCTTATTCCTGAAGGTTACAGAAATCCTCATAACTACCTCCTCATACGTTTCATTTTATTGCGTTTTCATCCCGTCCACTTTTTTTCAGTCATCTTTCACAAGAACGCTGCTTTCTGAAAGACATACCTTAAAGACAGTGGCAAGGAAAGCCTAAAAATACTTTTTCCTTTTCGACGACGGCAGAATACCCATCATTTCTCTGTATTTTGCAACGGTTCTTCTCGCAATGGATATCCCTGCTTTTTCTAAACTGTTGACAATATCACTGTCGCTGTAAGGTTTCTTGGGATCTTCCACCCCAATGATCTTTTTAATTTCTTCCCTGACGCTTTTCGATGCAAGGGTATCCCCGTTTGTTTTATGGATCCCGCTGCTGAAAAAATATTTCAGCTCGAATATGCCTCTCGGCGTATGCATGTACTTATTGGTAACGACCCGACTGATCGTGGACTCATGCATTTCCACATCATCGGCTACATCTCTGAGGACAAGGGGTTTTAAAAACTGGATCCCTTCATCAAAAAAATCTTTCTGGAACTTCAGAATACTATCAGCAACTTTGTATATCGTTCGGTGTCTCTGCTGAATGCTTTTGATAAGCCATGCGGCGGATTGCATCCGCTCCTTGACGTACTTCCTTCCGGTATCCGTGTTTAAATTTGGTTTTTGCCCACTCATGATATCCCTGTAGAAATTGCTTATTCTCAATCTCGGCAGTCCATCGTCATTCAGAAGAATCTTGTACTCGCCACCAGTCTTCAAAACAAATACATCCGGCACAATGGTTGAGATCGTCTCCTCCTGATACCTGCTGCCCGGCTTTGGATCCATGTTGCTGATCAACACAACGGCTTGCAGGACATCTTCCAGAGGAGTCTTCAATTTTCTGGCTATATTTGCATAATTCTTGACTTCGAGATCCTTCATATGCCCGGCAATGATCGCTTCGATAAGCGGACACGTGATACCGAAAATCCGGGCTTGGATCAGGAGACATTCCTTGATGTCTCTTGCGGCGATGCCTGGAGGATCAAAATCCTGAATCCTTCTTAACACGCCGTCAACAAAAAGCACGTCCACCTCTGCCTGAAGGGCAATTTCCTCTGTCGTTGCAATCAGGTATCCGTTGTAATCAAGATTTCCGATGATCTGTTCACCAATTTTCGTTTCATTTTCGGTGAACCGCGCAAGTTTTAATTGCCACATCAAGTGATCCGTGAGGGACGGCTTCACCGTCAACACGTTATCCCATGAAAAAGCTTCATCCCTTTCACGATCGTATTTCGCCCCTACAGGACCGTAGTCTTCAAGATAATTATTCCAGTCAAAATCCTCTTTCCCGTCGCCCTCCCCCGTAATTTCCTCGGTACGTTCGACCACCTTGATTTCTTCTCTGTCGGCAACGTCAAGATTTTCAACTTCATTATCTATCTTGTCTTCCGAATAATCTTCAGACGTCACTTCCTCAAGCAACGGATTTTCTTCCATCTCCTGCTGAATCGTATCAACCAGCTCCAGCCTTGAAAGCTGCAGGAGTTTGATCGCCTGCTGAAGTTGGGGCGTCATGATCAATTGCTGGGTCAGCTTGAGATTCTGTTTTAACTCAAATGCCATGTGGTTACTGCCTGATGAAAACCATCCGTTCGCTTCATTCAGAGAACAAAATCTTCTCCAAAGTAAATTTTTCGTGCAATTTCACATTGGGCTATTGCGTCGGGCGTCCCCTCTGCCAATACGGTTCCTTCATTTATGATATAGGCTCTGTCGCATACGGAAAGCGTTTCTCTGACGTTGTGATCGGATATGACAACCCCGATGCCTTTTGTTTTGAGCTTGTAAATTATGTTCTGAATATCGATCACGGCGAGAGGATCAATGCCGGCAAAGGGTTCATCAAGGAGGATGTACCTGGGAGATGTGACAAGCGCCCGGGTAATCTCTACCCTCCTTCTTTCCCCTCCCGATAAAGAATATGCCTGAGCCTTTGCAAGGTGAAAGAGATCCAGTTCTCCGAGGAGTTCGTCCAGTCTTTCTTTTCTTTTTTCTGCATTTGTATCGAGGGTTTCGAGAATGGCCATTATATTTTCTTCAACCGTCAACTTTCTGAATATTGAGGGTTCCTGAGGCAGGTAATTTATCCCTTTCCTGGCTCTGATATACATGGGACACCGGCTGACGTCTTCTCCGTTTAAATATATATTACCACCGTCCGGCCATATTAATCCGACGATGATATAAAACGTCGTGGTTTTACCAGCTCCATTTGGCCCCAGAAGACCTACGACCTCACCGGGATTGATCTCCAGATCAACCTCACTCACAACTCTACGGCTTCCGTAAATCTTTACCAACCCCTTTGCTTCCAACTTGTCCATTAATTCAAATCATTCGCCGATCAGCGATTACCGGTCTTATTCGTTTTTTGATCGTCCGGATAGATGATCGCTTTTACCCTCTTTTTATTGTCGCTTTCCACAACCCCCCGATCCTCATCAAGAAACACGATAATCTTGTTTCCCCGGATGACGTTGCGTCCCTCGCGCATGACGGCATTGCCCGTCATGATGATCTTCTGCGTATCCTGGAAAAATACAGCGTCATCACCCGTCACGATCCTCTGTTTCTGAATAACGGTCACGCGCCCTTTTGCCTCGATCTTTTCCAGTTCTCCCATATCGTCGGGATTATCCTGAACCGCCTTTTTGTTCTCGCTTACATCCTTCCGATAATAGAGCAAAAGACGATCTGATTTGATAATTCTATCGGCCTGGGTGGCAACGGCATTTCCTGAAAATATGACCAGCTTCTTATCGTTATATGCGTCCAAACGGTCTGAAGTTATCTCTATGGGTTCTTTCTTTTCCACTTTGGGTTTCTTCGGGGGTGCAGATTCTCCTGTATTTATATTCCATAGTGGAATCATGATCAGCACAAAGAGAACGCATACCATTTTATTCATAAAAGAAACCCGGTTTCCGACCACCCTAATTGACCCTGGCTTTTACGTGCGATAACAGAGATACATCCTTACCTGTAAGGGATAACGACATACCCGTTCCCCGAACCTGCATTCGGGAATTTTCCAGTTTGACGGGAGACTCCGTATAAAAACGCTTTTCGGAATCCGAATATTTCAAAATATCCGTGACCAGACGATCCCCTTTATCGGATACAATGTTGACGTCTCCCGATATTTCCATATTCTTCGTTTCTGTGTTCATCCTGCCCTGATGCCCTGTCATCACATAGGTCTTCCCGTCCTGCATGATGACTTTCATAATTACCTTTTCAAAGACGGCAAGATTTTCACTTCTCTTATACGTTGCAAGATCCGATTTGATTTCCCACTTTATACCCGAGTCGCCAACATCCGTATAAAAAACACCCCTGACCTGAAGATCCGTGTTGTCTGATAATATTTTTATCTGTTTGTTATCAGATGTCTTTTCTCCCCGAAGGATAAAAAATCCAACAATTGCCAAAATCACAAGACCCACAGCGACAACAGCAAGGGCCTTCATTTTTTTATGCTGAAAGATCATCATTCAGAGAATGCGACGTTCCACGTCCACAGGGCGGGTCTTCCCGGAAAGAAAAACTTTTTTATGTTGCACTTCATCACCCGCTAACCACGCTCTCCTGCAAAAATTTATCCAGGCTATTATCCTTTGTCAATTTTATATCACCCGCTTCTCCATATGTAAAGGTTAAACGTGATTCCATGTTATTTCAATATGTTATGAAATTTCATATTTCTGAATCACATCCGCCCATTGATCCTGACAGCGAAGGATGATTTCACATACTTCTCTGACGGCTCCGTTGCCTCCGTTTTTTATGGTAATGTAATCGACGGATCTTTTAACGTCCTCTGTGGCGTCTGCTACGGCCACCGAAAATCCTACCCTTTTCAGGATAGGTATATCCACAATATCATCTCCCATAAAGGCGACCTGTTCACGATCCATCAACCGCTTCACGAGGATTTCATTGAATATTTCAACTTTATTATGAATGCCTTGATGAACCTCTCCAATGCCCAAATCCCTGGCGCGATGCTCCACGACACTGGAACGTCTCCCCGTTATGAGGATGACATCAATGCCGTACCGCATGAGCATCTTAATGCCGTGACCATCTTTCACATTAAAATTTTTCGTCTCCCGCCCCGCGTCGTCCATAATGATCCGCCCGTCCGTCATAACCCCATCGACATCCAGAATCAACAGGCGGATTTTTCTGACTTTATGGATCAGCTGTTTATTTAAGACATCATAATCCTGATGCAGCCCGGTCGTTTTCGTCATGCCTGAGAATTTCCCTCCCTTTATTCAGCTTATTCAGCAATTCTTTACTGCAACCGCACCCCACCCGCCCCCGGTGGCGGGAGATGAAATGCACTATCCATAAACGCCTTCTTGGCCGGGAAGCACGCTCCCGTGACCGGATCTTTTCACCACCGTGTCGATTTCCACGAGGGTGAGTAAAAGGTCGTGGAGTGAATCAAGAAACAGAGAATTCGGGCCGTCACATCCGGCCTTTTCAGGATCGGGATGGACTTCCAGAAACAGACCGTCAATTCCTACAGCTACTGCCGCCCGTGATAGAACGGCAGCCATTTCACGCTCACCACCGGATGCGGCGCCCGTTCCGCCGGGCAGTTGAACGCTGTGGGTGGCATCGAAAACAACGGGATAACCCATGCTTCTTAGAATAGGGAGGGAACGAAAATCGGCGACAAGGTTATTATATCCGAAAGTCGTCCCCCTTTCGGTGATTATGACCTTTTCATTGCCTGCGGATAATGCCTTTGTCAGAATATTTTTTACATCCCACGGAGCAAGGAATTGACCTTTTTTTATATTGATGATTTTTGCATGTCTTGCCACTTCGACAACAAAATCCGTTTGCCGACAGAGAAAAGCGGGCACCTGAACCACATCCAGAATCTCAGACGCGGGTTTTATCTCTTCAAATCGATGTACATCGGAAAGGACGAAAACATCGAGATCCCCTCTGATTTTTTTCAGAATACGAAGACCCTCCTTAATACCCGGCCCTCTGAAACTATGCATGGACGTCCGGTTGGCCTTATCGTAAGATGCCTTGAATATAAAAGGTATATTGAGAGAAGCCGTTAATTTCTTTAAATATTCCGCAATATCCCTCGTTTTTTTTTCATCTTCGATGACACAGGGGCCGGCAATGAGAACGAATGGCGCCCCTCCACCCATGACAAACTTGTTAAGAACAATTTCATTCATGATCTCTTCCGTCTCTTCAGTCAGCATATCCCCGAAAAAACGGGGTATGTTTTATAGGGCATTATTCAGGATTTTGTTGCTGAAGTATCCTGATTTTCATCTGAGGAATTTTTTTTGCCGCCTTTGACAGATCGGGATTCAGCCCATAGGCTCTCGTATAAGCCTTCAGGGCTTCCTGATACATGCCCTTTTTTTCGTAAGCCTCACCTAAATTCAGATAAACATTGTCATCTTCCGCATCATCCTTTAACGATATTTTGTAATACTCTATTTCCTTATCGACGTCATTTTTCAGGCCATAAACATAACCGAGACTCGAATAGCCTGCTGCTTTCCTGGGTTCCAGCGCGACCATGCCCTTATAGGCCCTGATTGCTTTTTCGTACTGTTTACCACTGATATAATAATCAGCCAGTATATTCAAGACCTCCACTGTCGGACGCTTGGCGGCATATCTTTCATATTCATCAATGGAATCCCTTACCTTTCCCAGTCTATCATACGTATTGGCAAGATTATAATGAATCTGAGGATATTTGATCCCGTATCGGATCGCTTTTTCGTAATGATTTGCAGACACCTTATACTTCTTCATCTCTCCATAAGCAAAACCAAGATTTGCATGGACAGCGGCATTTTTAGGAGCATCCTTTAGAATCTTTTCATACAACCTGATGGCTTTGTCGTATTGCTTATTCTTATACTCAATGTTAGCCAGTCTCAGGGTGGCATCACGATCCCCGGGAGCGATTTTGAGAACCTTCTCATACATCTTCACCGCTTCCCCGTCGTGATTACTTTTTTCATAAGCCGCAGCAAGGTTAACATAGACAATGGGGTTCTTCGGATTGATGGAAATCGCTTTTTTATGATACTCAATTTCCTCATTCCATTGCCCTTTTGCGCCGTAAGCAAGGCCAATGTTGGCATAGGCTGATGCATTCCCCGGCTGCCTTTTTATGACTTCCTTATACCACTTTATAGAATCGTCATACTTTCCCGTTTTAAGTGAGACTCCCGCTAAAGCAATCAGGGACTTCTCGTCACCGGGAACTTTCTCGAGAATGTATCTGTACTGTTCAAGGGCGCCTGCGAAATTTTTCGTCTTTTCACAGGCTTCGGCAAGACTATATCGCACGATGTAATCGTCAGGACGTATCTTCAGGGCTTCCCGGTATGTCTGAACAGCCTTCTCCTGGTTTCCCGAATAACTGTAGGCACGGGCCACGTTAATATAAGGGGACGAATCCTGATGATTCAGTTTTATCTGTTTTAATCCGACCTCAATGGCTTTATCATATTTCTTTACCTTCATATAACAGTTGAAAAGTTCCTTCAACGCGTCAATATCTGCAGGTTTCAATTTGAGAACATCCTGATATTGAGCGATGGCGTTATCAGTCATGCCGGATTGAAAGTATATCGCCGCCAGTATTTTGCGGACGCTTACGTCCTGGCTGTTCATGGCGATGGCTTTTTTCATATAGTCTATCTGTGCCTGCCGGTCTTCCGAGTTTTTTGCATATCTCAGCCAGTCCTGCGGGGTGACCAAGACCCGTATAGGAATAGCCGCTATAATTTCATCGCGATATTTGATGTGGATGTCACCAGCGGCGACCGTTTCGCCGACCGGGCTCTTCCCCTTTGACGTCATGACCCGGTCAACAAGATCAACGCCTCGTAAAAGCACGCGGAAGTCATTCTGGCTGCCCATGTCCTGCACGTCAACAGAAACACCTTTTCCAAAAATCACATCTGTGGAGATATCTTTGATGACGAATTCATCCCGGTACGTCACATCAAATGCATCCCTTGACGTCAACCTGTAATCCTTGCCGTTTTTTTCCATGTCTATAAAATAAAATTCAGGTTTATTTCCGAACAAAAGGAATGATACTGCCCCCTTTACTCTTATAAAGACCGAGGCGCTCCCCTCTTTTTTTTGTGAAAAGAAATGATTCGTCACGATCAATCCCGCCGCGAGAACCATAAGAAGGGCAATTATTCCTGCCGTCATGTACAGGCGCCGGCGCGGATTCTCAGGTAATTTTTCTTCTCTTTTCGGGATATGATCCATCACTTAATTAATTTCAGCCTCTTGGGTGATACTTTTTATGAATGCTTTTCAACCGATCGCGGGTTATATGTGTATAAATCTGAGTGGTGGATATATCGACATGCCCGAGCATGATCTGAACGGAACGAAGGTCAGCCCCTCCTTCAAGAAGGTGGGTTGCAAAGGAATGTCTGAAGGTATGAGGATATACCTTTTTTCCTAACCCTGCCGTTACGGCATATTTTTTTACTAACTTCCAGAAACCCTGTCGGGAAAATCCTCCCCCCCGCCGGTTGAGAAACAGGGTATCGGATGGTCTTTTTTTCATAAATTCTAGTCTTGCCTTATGTACATATGTATAAAGACAATCATACGCGGATTGTCCCACAGGTATTACCCTTTCTTTCCCGCCCTTCCCCATGGCGACGAGGTACCCCGCATGCCAGTTGATGCTGTTCATGGTCAGTGCTATCAACTCGGATACGCGGGCTCCCGTTGCATACATGACTTCAAGCATGGCCGTATCCCGGATGCCTGTCGGGGTACTGTTGCCCGGTTGCGACAGGAGTCTGTTCATCTCCTCCTGATTCAAGGTATCCGGCAGGCGCATCCATACTTTTGCGAGTTCTATATTGGCAACGGGATTTTGATCCGTTCTTCTTTCGCGAATCAGGTATTTGTAGAATCCTCTGATTGCTGCAAGGCTCCTGTTGACAGAATTGGGACTTAACCCGCCTTTCCGGAGTTGTCCCAGATATGAAATCACGTCAGCGGGATTGATTCCCCCAAGGGTTTGAATCCCGCGGTTCTTAAAAAAGCCGGCGTATCTGATTAAATCCCTGCTGTAGGCTTCAATGGTATTACGGGAGGCTCCTTTTTCAACAGCGAGGAAGTTCATATATTCATCAATCAGGTCATCCATGGTTATGTCTAACGCAATTGACCAAAGGACGCAAAGATTTTTTACGCTTGGAATCTTCCGGCGACGGGGATGGGACGCTACCCGACTACAGCAGGAAATTTCGCGGGGCAAGGTGTTTATCTGACGTGGTGAATTGCGTGTTTTCTAACCCAGCAGGGTGTTAAGTACTTTTTTCAGTCTTTCCACATCATACGGGACAGTTATGATTCCCCTGAATCCATCTTTACTGAATTCCATTACCTCCGGGTCGTCTGTATATCCGCTGGATAAAATTGCTATAACATGCGGGTCAATTAACAACAACTCCCTTATCGTTTCTTTCGCCCCCTTGCCTCCTGAAATATCCAAACCCAGGATAACGGCTGCAAATGGCTGATTCATTTCAAACGCCTTTTTATATAGATCGATGGCCTCATCGCCATTTTTTGTGCATTCCGCGTTGTATCCTAAGAAATTCAACACGATATCGGTTGCATGAAGCACCTTTTCGTCATTATGAATGAGCAGGATCTTTCCTCCGCCTGTATCGGCTGATCCCGACTCGCACTTCATGACGGAATCTTCCTGCGGAGATGCGGGAAGATACACAAAAAAGGTTGATCCCACACCCGGTTCTGACTCGACGGTAACGAACCCCTCGTGCTTTTTGATTATGGCGTAGCAGATGGCAAGCCCCAGACCCATTCCTCTTGCGGTACCCGTCGGCTTTGTCGTAAAATACGGATCGAATATTCTCTGCAAGTCCTCCTTGGGAATACCGACACCTCTATCCTTTACGGACCATTTTACATATCTCCCTTCTTTCAGGGGCAGATTGCTGCTCGCCGTCACATTCATGTTCTCTGCGTTTATGGTTATCACGCCACCTCTATGCATGGCTTCCCGCGCATTGATGACCAGATTGTGGATGACCTGGCGAATCTGTACATCATCCATTTCGACGGGACAGAGGTCATCGGGTAGTGAAAATATGCACCTGACATTGGAACCGGAGAGAGACAGATCAACTGAATTCACAAGCAAATGAGAGATGGAACCAATTTTTCTTACAGGCTCCCCTCCCTTGGCAAAGGTAATCAGGCGATGGGCCAATTCCTTTGCCTGAAGTCCAACCTTCTCGGCTATCTCCAGCCCCTCTCCCAGGATCTCCTGTTGCTCATCGGCAAGAGACAATTTGGCGGCAAAGATGTTTCGTAACATGACCGACAAAAGATTGTTAAAATCATGAGCGATTCCGCCGGCAAAAATCCCTAAAGACTCAAGCTTGTGAACTCTGATTAATTCTTCCTCCGTGCGTTTGCGATCAGTGACATCCTCAAGGGTCTCTATAGCGCCAACGAGATTCCCCTTAAAATCCCGGATCGACGCAGCGGTAAAACGAAGCCATTTCCCGTCATCTCCCAGTTCCGGGAAAAAGTCCGTTGCCTCATAGGCGTCTTCCAGTAAACTGGACTTAATATACTTGTCAAAATACCACTGAGGGATCAAGTCCAGAGCTTGATCCACCAGAAGATCCGCCATACAGGGCCTCTGCTCACTATAGAATGCCCTCCATTGCCGGGTTGTACCAATGACTTCTTCATCCCTGATGCCGCTGAGTTCCTCCAGTGCCCTGTTCCAGGATAATACCCTGTGGTCCTTCCCGATTACAAATGCCGGGATTGGAGAACCTTGAATGATACTATACAGGCGTTGCTCACTCTCCTTGAGTTTTTCCTCCATCTGTTTACGGTCGGCAATATTTTTTGAAACCACCGTTACGGCTATTGTTGCTTTTCCATCAGGACTTTTAACAGGACTAAACGTTCGGAGGAAATACTGCCCATCTCTTTCACTTCTATATTCATGCTGGACAGGCGTACCGGATTCAAACACATGTTCCGCTGTCTTAACAAACTCCTTCGCAGTTTCCTCAGAGTGGAAATCAGCGTAAGCTCTGCCTAATATCTTTTCTAATGGAAGTCTAAACCTTAATAAATATTTTTCATTCATTAATGTGTATCTAAAATTTCTGTCTATCATATACATTAAATCCGCGGTAGTCGCGAGGGAGCGATATTTCTCCTCACTTTCCCGCAAGGCCGACTCCGCCAGCTTCCGTTCAGTAATGTCTTCCGTGACACCATCAATCCACTTAATTTTACCAGTGTTATCATATTGGGCAGCTGCGGTTACTGAAACCGTGATCGGGGTGCCATCCCTTTTGCGGAGCGCTAATTCTTCGTTTCGCACATATCCGGATTCCCTGATCTTTCCGATGAATCTTTTTCTGCCCTCCGGCTCACTGTAGAGCTCGGAAATAGAAATGCGCATGAAGTCCTCTATTGACTCATAACCGAATATCTTTGCCATGGCGGGGTTTACTTGAAGATAACGTCCCTCAATATCTCCCGAACTTCGATATACCCCGACATTCACGTTATCGACCAGTGTCCGGTATCGTTCTTCGCTCTCCCTGAGGGCCTTTTCAGACTGCCTGATGGCGTAGAAGAGAGGCGCAATCAGGGCCACGCCTGCAATCATCACGAAGGATATAATCACATCCACCAGCTCATTCAAAAGATTGATTTCAGGTGTTATTTCAACAGAGAAGAAGGGCAGTACATCTATAATGCGGCCAACCGCCATAAGAACAAGCCCTGTAGCCATTAAAATCCATGCGGCCCGGACTTCTGTGATTCTGATAAGTCTCAGCGCGAGGAAGGCTGCGACCACCTGCAGTGCTACAGATATAAATAAAATCGTTTCAATCATGCCAGTACCTTGTGACGTTCTCATCACGTGAAGATCAGTAACCGTGGTTTTCTATCATAAATGATTTTTTTATAGAAGAACTATTTCTTGAAGATGATGTACGTTTCCATGAGCGACAGCCTGACTTGTGCAAAGGAATAAACAAACTTATCGCAAAATTTGTGTTGACATAACCCCCCGCATATGATAATCGCGTTCCGTTATTTTTATAGGCGCAATAGACTATTTTTGATACTTTTTAGAAATACATTTCCTGCGAAATCATACCTTGGGGAGACAACCTTTGACCCTCCGTGAAATAAAGGAATATCTGGATGCGGAAGTCCTCATCGGCGGAGATCAGCTGGATATGGAAGTTAAAACAGCTTTCGTAGCCGACCTGATGAGTGATGTACTGGCTTTTGCAACAGCAGGCAGTCTTTTAATTACGGGATTAACCAATCCGCAGGTCGTGAGAACGGCAGATGTTCTTGATATCGCGGCTGTCATCATGGGTCGCGGGAAAAGGCCATCCCCGGAAACATTCCAACTGGCAGAGGAACTGAATATCCCGATTCTTACAACGAAATACATTCTTTTTGAAATCGCAGGACGTCTATTCTCAAAGGGAATCAAAGGCTGCATAGAGAAAGTAGGCATCAAATAGATACCATCGTGAATGAAAAACCCTTGTATGAAGGCAGCTTTGCCGTCATCGGCGGGAATTTTGACCATGCCGGAGAGGTCGCAAGCAACATTAAAGCGATCCTGAAACAGATGGGGCTTTCCAGTGATATTGTCCGCAAGGTAAGCCTTGTCGCTTATGAATCGGAAATCAATATCGTTTCCTATGCTAAAAAAGGAATGATCCGTCTGCGCGTCGTACCCGACAGTGTCATGATAGAAACCATAGACGAGGGACCGGGAATCACCGATATTAATCTTGCCATGCAGCCGGGATATTCCACTGCGACAGATAAAATCAGGGAAATGGGTTTCGGCGCCGGGATGGGTCTGTGCAACATCAAGAGCTTCTCGGATATATTCCAGATCAGCTCTGAGATGGGAAAGGGCACGTACCTAAAAATGATCATAAAAACGAACGGTTATTCCTGAAGCACATAAGAGAAAGGATCAGATAGCGTGGATTTGGAATCGATTGTCAAAGCCTTGAATTTGAAAGTCCGGTCCGGCGGTGATAAGCTCAAAACAGAAGTGAATGGCGGCTATGCGGGAGACCTGTTGAGCGACGTCATGGGAAACAGCAGGGAAGGAAATATCTGGGTTACCCGTCAGGTTCATCAGAACATTGTTGCCGTAGCCAGCCTGAAAGATCATGCTGGTATAGTTCTCGTCCAGGGTTGCGAGCCGGCCCAGGATACCCTTGAAAAAGCCGTAAAGGAAGGAATCCCCATAATGGTCTCTGACTTACCCAGTTTTGAGGTCGTTGGGAGGATATATCATCTATTAAACAAAGAAAGCTGATCGACTGATCAGTGAATTAGAAAAGAGACCTTGTCCATCTCGGTCTTTTCTTTTTATGGATTAATTGAATGCTCAGGGTGTGTCGCTGCGATCTTCATGTCCATACATGCCTGTCTCCCTGCGGCGATCTCGATATGTACCCGAGCGCTGTTGTTGAAAGAGCAATTGCTGAAAAACTGGACATCATCGCAATCTGCGATCATAACGCCTCGGAAAACGTTCAGTTTGTCATGAGGGCGGCGGAAGGAAAACCTCTGACGGTCCTCCCGGGGATGGAAATAACAAGCAGTGAAGAAGTTCACGTGCTGGCTCTTTTTGATACGCTGGATAACCTGATGAAGATTCAGGATATCATTTATGCCCATCTTTCCGGCATGAATAGAGAAGAGATATTCGGATGCCAGGCCATCATCAACGATCTGGATGAGGTTGAGGGTTTTAACGACAGGTTTCTTCTCGGAGCGACCAGACTTTCATTACACGATGTCATTCAACACGTTCACCGTTTCGGAGGACTTGTCATCGCATCGCATATTGATCGGGAAAGCTTCAGTGTCATCAGTCAGTTGGGTTTTATAGATCCGGATATTCCTTTTGATGCCCTTGAAATAACGCATCGGACAGGAATAAAAAATGCGCGTTTGAGATATCCGGAATTATCCCGTTACGCTTTTGTTGAATCATCGGATGCCCATTTCATCAGGGATATCGGTCAAGGGGTAACGAATATTTCCCTTGAAAACAGTACGATTTCAGAGTTGAAAATGGCCTTTGAGCATCGTGAAGGAAGGTATATTCAGGAGTAAGACTTGTTAGAACTGTCTCTTCATATCCTGGATATCGTGGAAAATTCCACACGTGCCGGTGCCAGCATCGTTGACATTGACATTACGGAAGACACGGCAAAAGACATTTTGTCTCTGGATATACGGGATAATGGATCCGGGATGAGCGAAGATGTCTTAAAAAAAGTTACAGACCCATTTTTTACAACAAAAACGGTTCGCAACGTCGGTTTGGGACTTCCGATGCTTGCTCAGGCCGCAGAAAGAACAGAAGGCAGATTTATTATCGAATCGAAGGGAGGTGAAGGGACGAGGGTTGCTGTTGATTTCAAACTCAGTCACATAGACAGACAACCCCTTGGGGACATATCAGGTACAATGGTCACATTAATTGCGGGAGATCCTGACATCGAATTTATTTACCGTCACCGCCGTAATGGCCAGTCGTACATTTTGGATACTCGAGAAATTAAAAAGGAAATTGAAGATATACCAATTAATCATGTCGATGTCCTGAACTTCATCAGGGACCATATCACAGAGGGCCTGAAGGAAATCGGGGCGGAAGCATGAAGCCTTAAGGAGGATTGAATGCATGAAAGCGGGTAATGGAGATTTTGATTTACAAAAAGAGTTTACTGCGGCACAACTTGCAAAGCTGGATGAAATTATTGCGAATTTCAAGGGTAAGCCGGGTGCTTTGATTCCTGTTCT
The DNA here is from genome assembly GCA_037143735.1 of Deltaproteobacteria bacterium. Taxonomy (GTDB): domain Bacteria; phylum Desulfobacterota; class Syntrophia; order Syntrophales; family UBA2185; genus JAPLJQ01. Next base: position 1,966 of record JBAWYD010000037.1, on the reverse strand, counting down.
GGAAGAAGCGCAGGTTGTTCTTGAATTTTTGCCCATGCCGATTTTGCAGATTATCGCGAAAGGGTTGAATGAACCGCTGAGTCGTGTTTACGGGGTCGTGACCTTCTATTCATTCTTCACGATGACGCCCCGAGGCAAGCACGTATGCCGCGTATGTCTCGGCACGGCATGCTACGTCCGCGGCGGCAAGGCCATCATGGAAACGCTTGAAAAACAGCTTGGCGTGAAAGAGAAAGAAACAACCGCCGACAGGCTCTTTACCCTGGAATCAGTCAGATGCCTGGGCGCCTGCGGATTGGCCCCGGTCATTGTCATTACGGAAGACGTCCATGGAAGACTAAAACCGCAGAAAGTCAAGGAAATCCTGGATCAATACCGGGAAGAAACGGCAACAGCTTAACCATTACAATTAAGAAGAGGGAAACAGCTATGGCAAAACTGACAATAGCAGATTTAAAGAAGATCAAGGAAAAGGCTCATGCCGATGCCTCATTAAGAGAAGGTCAGCTAAGAGCCAAGGTAACGGTTCATATGGGGACCTGCGGTATTGCCGCCGGCGCAAGGGTAGTCATGGATTCCCTGATGACGGAAATAGCCGAAGCGGGAGTATCCGATGTCATCGTGACGACGTCCGGATGTGCGGGGTTTTGCAGCCAGGAACCCATGGTCACCGTGGAGATGACGGGTCAGGAACCCATTCTCTATGGAAAAATTGACGCAAACAAGATGAGACAGATTTTTAAAAGACATGTCCTGCAGGGAGAGGTACAGACACCCTTTGCCCTGGCCAGAGGCTGAAAATTTTTCAATTCGAGATGAATAAAATTACGATATTAATATGTTAAGGAGGATTGTATCCACATGAAGGTGTTTCGTTCGCATTTATTGCTTTGTGGAGGAACCGGTTGTCATGCTTCTGGAGCTCTTAAAGTCAAGAGTGCTTTGATTGACGAGATCAGTAAAAAAGGCCTTTCAGAGGAAGTCAAGCTTGTCGAAACCGGTTGTAACGGATTTTGTGCCCAGGGGCCCCTTATGGTGGCCTATCCCGAGGGCGTTATTTATATGAACATGAAACCGGAAGACATGCCGGAGCTTGTTGAAGAACATCTAATTAAGGGAAGAATCCTCGAGAGACTTCTCTACAAGGAACCGGCTACAAAAGAAGAGATTCCGGCCATGCATGACATCCCCTTCTTTGCCCTTCAGGAATTGAGGGTGTTGAGAAACAGGGGAATGATCGACCCGGAAGTCATCGATGAAGCCATCGCCCGTGATGGTTATGCGGGATTGGCAAAAGCCCTGACGGAAATGACGCCGGAACAGATTATCAAGGAAGTTCTGGATTCAGGTCTTCGAGGAAGAGGCGGAGCAGGTTTCCCGACGGGTTTGAAGTGGAAATTCTGTGCTGCATCACCGGGCGATGTAAAATACATCCTGTGTAACGCCGATGAAGGAGACCCTGGAGCGTTCATGGACAGAAGCGTTCTCGAAGCCGACCCTCACGCCCTTCTTGAGGGAATGGTCATTGGCGCTAAAGCCATCGGCGCACATCATGGATATATTTACTGCCGCGCCGAATATCCCCTGGCCATTCACAGGTTGAACATCGCCATGAACCAGGCAAAGGAATACGGCCTCTTGGGGAAGGATATTCTGGGCACCGGATTTGATTTCGAACTCCAAGTGTATCAGGGCGCCGGCGCTTTTGTATGCGGCGAAGAAACCGCCCTGATGACCTCGATTGAAGGCAAGCGAGGCATGCCCAGACCCAGACCGCCCTTCCCGGCAGTCTCCGGACTCTGGCAGAAACCTTCCGTTCTCAACAACGTGGAGACGTTTGCCAATATCGGACAGATTATCTTGAACGGCGCTTCCTGGTATAACTCCATAGGTACGGAAAAGAGCAAGGGCACCAAGGTGTTCGCCCTGACCGGCGACGTAAACAACGTCGGTCTTGTCGAAGTTC
>JBAWYD010000036.1:20000-21007 GCA_037143735.1 Deltaproteobacteria bacterium | reverse complement strand
AGCGCACGCCTGATAAGCGTGAGGTCGGTAGTTCAAATCTACCTAGGCCCACCAAATCATTGGGTGTGCGATAGGGGCTGAAAGAGATCGAGGCGTGCTGGAAATGGGGAGTTGGGGGTGTAGCTCAGCTGGGAGAGCGCCTGCCTTGCACGCAGGAGGTCATCGGTTCGAACCCGTTCACCTCCACCATTTGTAGAAGATGCTTGACTGCTCATGTCTTGGGATATGAACAATCAAGCATCGGTTATAAACCGGTGGAATTTGTTCTTTGACAATTGCATATAGTGAAAGTAAAGTTTTAAAAGCTGAGCTAAAATAATATTTATGGTCAAGCTACTAAGGGCGCAGGGTGGATGCCTTGGTGCCAGGAGGCGATGAAAGACGTGGTTAGCTGCGATAAGCCTCGGGGAGCCGCTAAACAGGCTTAGATCCGGGGATATCTGAATGGGGGAACCCGATCCGTGTCATGATGGATCATCTATGACTGAATACATAGGTCATAGAGGCAAACGAGGGGAACTGAAACATCTAAGTACCCTCAGGAAAAGAAAGCGACAGCGATTCCCTAAGTAGTGGCGAGCGAACGGGGAACAGCCTAAACCAATCATGCGTGATAGCCTGCAAGCGTTGCATGATTGGGGTTGAGGGTCTTTATCGGAAGGGGTTGCGGACCCTTCGGAAAGTTACAAAATCCGTTTATAGCTGAATCTGCTGGAAAGCAGAGTCACAGAGGGTGATAGCCCCGTAAGCGAAACAAACGGATCTTTCCGGATAAAGTACCCAAGTACTGCGGGACACGTGAAATCCTGCAGGAATCTAGGAGGACCATCTCCTAAGGCTAAATACTACCTGGCGACCGATAGTGAACAAGTACCGTGAGGGAAAGGTGAAAAGTACTCCGGGAGGAGAGTGAAATAGTACCTGAAACCGTGTGCCTACAAGCTGTGGAAGGACCATGGGCAAATGAAAAGGGTAACCTTTTTGTTTATCCGGTCTGACTGCGTGCC
>JBAWYD010000036.1:0-15000 GCA_037143735.1 Deltaproteobacteria bacterium | reverse complement strand
TCCTTTTCATTGACGAGATTCACAGACTCTCCCATGTCGTTGAGGAGATTTTGTACCCGGCTATGGAAGATTACCATATCGATATTCTTATTGGACAGGGTCCCTCGGCACGTTCAATGAAGTTGGAGATACCGAAATTTACTCTGATTGGTGCAACCACGAGGGCTGGACTTCTGACGTCTCCCCTTCGTGACCGCTTCGGTATGAGTTTCAGGCTTGAATTTTATACACCTGCAGAGCTTTCTGTTATCATTAAAAGATCGGCCAACATCCTGTGTGTCGGTATCGATCATGAGGGAGCGGAAGAAATGGCCCGGCGTTCCCGGGGAACGCCCCGGGTTGCCAACAGACTGTTAAGAAGGGTTAGAGATTTTGCTCAGGTCCGGGGAGATGGCTTCATTGACGGGAAAATAACCGATGCCGCTTTAGAGATGTTTGATGTGGACCATAAGGGATTCGACCAAATGGATCGGCAGATATTGCTCACCTTGATTGATAAGTTCGGTGGAGGCCCTGTGGGAATTGACAGTCTGTCATCTGCCATAGGCGAGGAAAAGACGACCATAGAGGATATCTATGAGCCGTTTCTCATCCAGGAAGGTTATCTTCAAAGAACGGCAAGGGGCAGGGTCGCCACGAAGCTGGCCTATGAACATTTCGGCCGGAGGTGGATGGAAGATGGACAAAAGTACCTCTTTTAAAGAAATTCTTACTACTGAACAGTGTCGGGTATCAAAATCCAAATGATCAAAACGTTTTCAAATCTGTATTTCAAATTTAAATGTTATGAAGCTTTTAATGCATATTTGTTGCGCACCTTGTACCATATATCCTCTTAGGATATTGAAATCTGATGGGCATGAACTCTGTGGCTTCTTTTACAATCCGAACATCCATCCCTATCTGGAGTACAAAAAGCGCCTCGATAATCTGAAAACCTATACACTTCAGGAAAAACTGTCTTTATCATATTCGGAAGAATATCCTATGGAGGAGTTTCTGCGAAGTGTTGCCTTTCGAGAAATGGATAGATGCCGGTATTGCTATTATGATCGTTTGGTTAACACGGCCCGCTTGGCCAGATCGCAAAAATATGACGGATTTACATCGACCCTTCTATACAGCAAATATCAAGATCATGAGATGATTAAGGGTATTGGGGAAAACCTGGCGAACGAATATGGAATTCCATTTTATTATCATGATTTTCGGGAAGGCTGGGCAGAGGGTGTAAAGATGTCGAAAGAGGCAGGCATGTACAGGCAATCTTATTGTGGATGTATCTACAGTGAGAAAGAGAGATTTTATGCAGGGCAATAAGCAGTCTGTGTCTTTTATAACACACAAGGATCATCTCTTCATTTTCAATCAGACTTGGATTACAAGAGATATCCCATGCAAATCGAATGGTTGTGTTGTTCGGCGCATGTGATGTTTTTCTTGCACCGGCCTGGTATATTTGTTGCTACCCTGAAAGCAACCTTTCAGAAAGACTTAAGACATGTATCTTCAAAGAACACTTAAACAAGATGTCAGTTGCCAAAGTATCGGTTTGCACTCCGGCAGAAAAGTCAAAATGACAATAACGCCCGCTGATATTGATGAAGGGGTCGTTTTTGTTCGCACGGATTTATCCAGTAACAATCGGATAAAAGCAGACTTTCAAAATGTCCGCGATACGATGTTAGCGACAACCATCGGGTTGAATGGCGTAGCGGTGTCAACTGTCGAACATTTGCTTTCCGCTTTTTGCGGCATGGGGGTTGACAATGCCGTTGTGGAGGTAGATGCCCCGGAGATACCGATTATGGACGGGAGCGCCCTTCCCTTCGTTAACATGTTGAAGGATGTGGGCACAACAATGCAGGGCAAGTGCAAAAAGTTACTCGTAATCAAGAAAAGTATCTCTGTTTCCGATGGGGATGGTACGGCGGTACTGTTGCCGGCACAGGAATTCAAAATCACGTATGATATCGATTTTAAGCACCCCCTTATCGGGCAGCAGCTGTATGAGATGGCCTTTTCAGATATCGCTTATGAAAGGGATATCTGTGCAGCACGGACATTCGGTTTTTTGAAGGATGTCGAATACCTTCAGGCAAAGGGATTGGCATTGGGCGGATCTCTGAAGAATGCTGTGGTTTTGGATGACCGGAGAGTGATTAATAAAGATGGTCTGAGGTGTGAGGATGAGTTTGTGAAACATAAGATTCTTGATGCCATCGGCGATCTTTCCCTCTTGGGAATGCCCATCATCGGACATTTTGTGGCTTCAAAGTCCGGACACAAATTGAATAACCTCCTCCTGAAAGAGCTTATGGCTCGTCAGGAGTGTTGGGAGATCGTGAACCACTATGAAAGAATTGCTAATACGGAGGAATGCATGTCTCTGAACATTCCATCGTTCAAAATTCTCGACGCCGTTAACCGCCATGTCTCCGGTGTGTAAATCCAACCCCACTTCCTTTTTTCTTCCCTTCATCTTCATCAAATAGCACTTGCTTTTTAGCATGCAGTTTCTTAGTATTGCCTGCGATGAAATCAGGACAGATAAAAAATCTGTTATTTGATAAGTTGGTTAAAGATTTTGAATATCTCATAAAAAACGGGAATGGGAGAGGGCGTTGGACAATCCAAAATGGCTGAAGGATTCTCGAATGCCGAAGACGGTTCTCGTTTTGGCAATTTTCCTGGCCTCTTACATTACCCTCATTTTTCCCCTCAGCTCATATAGCAGGGATGCAATGATCACCGATATTCTGGTCACTAATAATGCCAGTCATATGACGGTTTATGCAAAGGTGATGAATTGTTTTACAAAAAAGATGGAATCGGCCATTCTGGCAGGTGTTCCGACGACCTTTACATTTATACTGGAATTGCATCAGGAGCGCGAAGGCTGGTTTGATAAAAAAATTGCCGGAGTGGTTGTCAGGCAAACCATTAAATATGATAATGTCAAGAAGGTCTTTTATGTATCTTCGACAGAAGCCAAGCAATCATACAGTTTTCAGGATTTTGAAGGTGCCAAGAAATCTATGGCGGAACTCAATAGTGCTGTTGTTGCTCCTGTAAGGGATCTACAGAAAGATAAAGCATATTACATCAAAATAAAAGCGAAACTCGATAAGGTCCGTCTTCCCATGCATATGGAATATGTGCTTTTCTTTGTTTCCCTGTGGGATTTTGAAACGGACTGGCATAGACAGAATCTTGTACATTCATCATGGTGAGGAATCAGAAACATATCGATCATCAGGAATTGCGAAGGCGTAAGAGAGAGCGCATCATTATCGTGATAACGATTGTTGTGATCTTTGTTTTAACGCTTCTTGAAAACCGTATTTCTCAAAAAGAGGCCATTGTCCCCATCTCGAACAATATTCTTGTCTTCGGCCTGATTAATATCAATATCATCCTGATTCTCCTTCTCGTTTTTTTAATTGTCAGAAATGTTGTAAAATTGATCTTCGAAAGAAGACATGGTGTGCTTGGTTCGAAGCTGCGGACAAAGCTTGTGGCCGCTTTCGTCAGTTTATCCCTTATCCCGACGGCCATTCTTTTTTTGGTTGCCGTCAACTTTCTTTCCTACAGTATAGAAAACTGGTTCAATATAACCATTGGAGATTCCCTGAACAAAACGGTAGAAATTGCCCAAGTCTATTATCAGCAGACGTCAGACCATGCAAAGTTTTATGCCAGACAGATCAGTTCTGACATTACAAAAAATCGTCTCTATGACCGGACAAGGGAGGAATATTTAAAGGCCCTGATTGACCAGAGGCAAAGGACTTACAAACTCGGATTATTAGAAATTTATTTTAATAACCAAAAGGATAAGCTGATCGTCAAGGACCCGAATAATCCTGATATTTCGCCGGGGCCGTTGTCTCCCAAAATGCTTGAAGACGTTTTCAGCGGTCAGGAAATTTCTGCGGTTCATCCGTTGGGTACAGGTGATTTAATCAGTGGCCTGGCTCCCATTTATTCCCATTTCAGTCCTACGGAGGTAATCGGGGTGGCCGTAGTCAGCTATTACATCCCCAAAGCTCTGGTTGATAAGATAGGCGTTATCTCTAAAACTTCAGAACAGTACAAGCAACTTTCCCTTCTTAAAAATCCCATTAAATTCAGTTATATGATTACCTTATTTATCGTCACCTTGTTGATTGTTTTTTCTGCAACGTGGTTTGGGTTATTTTTAGCCAAGGGCATTACTGTGCCCATTCAGGATCTGGCGGAAGCGACTAAAAAAATTGCCCGGGGAGATCTTGAACACCAGATCGATATCGTTGCCGACGATGAAATAGGCGTTTTAGTTAATTCCTTCAACAAGATGACGAAAGATTTAAAGAAAAGTAAGGAAAATCTGGAACAGGCGAACATCGATCTTGAGGGGCGCAGGAAGTATATGGAGACGGTCCTCGGGAATGTATCAGCAGGCGTTGTCTCTGTGGATAAGAATGACGTCATCACTATTATCAACAAAGCGGCCGAAAACATGCTTGAAATTAATACTGAAAAAGTTATGAATAAAAGATATCAGATTATTCTGAATCCTGAACACGTGGCGCTTGTGGACGAGTTGCTCAGGGATCTTCAGAAGAGCGGGAAAAATTTTGTAGAAAAGCAAATTGAATTGGCACTCAAAGATAGGGTATTAACCGTCTTAATGACGACGACCCTGATACATGATGATGAGGGGCATTACATGGGTATGGTCGTGGTTTTTGAGGACCTGACACAAATCCAGAAGGCGGAAAGGGCGGCGGCATGGCGTGAGGTTGCCAGGAGAATGGCTCATGAGATCAAGAATCCCCTGACGCCGGTTCAGCTTTCAGCACAGCGGTTGCAGAAGAAATACGGTGATAAACTGGGCGACGATAGTGAGGTCTTTCACGAATGCACTCGTACGATTATCGATCAGGTAGAGGTGTTGAAAAACCTGGTCAACGCGTTTTCCCGCTATGCAAAAATGCCCGCTACCAATCCAACCCCCCATGATCTGAATGACGTTATCAACGACTCCGCTACTCTATTTAAGGATGCCCATAAGGATATTCGGTTTGATTTTCAACTGGAGGCCGACATCCCTGAAATAATCATTGATGCGGAACAGATCAAGCGAGTCATGGTTAATCTCCTTGACAATGCCATTGCAGCCATGGATAAGCAGAATGGACAGATTGTCATAAAGACCTCCTATGATAAAACTTACAGGAAATTCAGGATAGAAGTTGCGGATAACGGTTGCGGTGTTCCTCATGGATACAAGGCGAAGATGTTTGAACCCTACTTTTCAACGAAGAGCGCCGGTACGGGTCTCGGTCTTGCTATCGTAAGTTCGATTATTTCGGATCATCATGGCCATGTCAGTGTACGAGATAACATTCCAAAAGGTACGATTGTGGCTTTTGAATTACCCGTTCCGGAAGGTGCGGATTCAGTTTAAACGGGAGGGGAAATCCATTCACCATCTTGTGAATGAAAAATTTTCATGAGGTCATATGCATAAAACCATACTGATTGTTGATGACGAAAAGAGTATCTGTCAGTCCCTCGGTTCCATCCTTGTAGACGAGGGGTATGAGGTCCTTACCGCTGGAAGTGGTGAGGAGGCTCTGAAAATATTGGGGGAAGATATTCCACGCCTTGTACTCCTTGATATATGGCTTCCCGGAATGGACGGAATCGAAACCTTGAAAATCATCAAGTCCAGTTATCCGCAGGTCCGGGTGATCATCATGTCCGGTCACGGAACCATCGAAACAGCGGTGAAAGCAACAAAACTGGGTGCCTTTGATTTCATTGAAAAACCATTGTCCCTGGAAAAGGTGCTTCTTGTTGTTAATCATGTTTTTGAACTCATTCGTTTGGAAGAAGAAAATAAGCTGCTGAGACAGAAGGTCACTCAGGATTATGAACTTACGGGTATCAGTGCACCGATTTTAGAGTTAAAGGAGATGATCAGCATCGTCGCTCCGACCAATGCCTGGATTTTAATCATGGGTGAAAATGGAACGGGAAAAGAACTGGTCGCCCGGTCCATCCACAGACAGAGCAGGAGGACAGGTAAACCCTTTATTGAAGTCAATTGCGCAGCCATACCGGAAGATCTGATAGAAAGTGAACTCTTCGGTCATGAAAAAGGCTCCTTTACAGGTGCCACTGAAAAAAGGAGAGGAAAGTTCGATCTGGCTCATGAAGGAACGATTTTCCTCGATGAAGTAGCCGATATGAGTATGAAGGCCCAAGCGAAAATCCTTAGAATACTTCAGGAAAAAAAATTTGAAAGGGTCGGGGGGAATACGCTTATTCCCACGGACGTTCGGGTCCTGGCCGCCACGAACAAAAACCTTGAAGAGGAGATGGAGGCAGGAAGGTTCCGTCAGGATCTTTATTACAGACTCAACGTTATTCCCTTGAGAATACTGCCACTAAGAGACAGAAAAGAAGACATCCCCTGTCTGGTGAGTCGTTTTCTCCAGGAATTTGCCCTGAAGGAAAGAGAGACGGAGAAATCGATAGAGGATGAAGCACTGGCCATGTTGATGGAGCACAGCTGGCCTGGAAATGTAAGGGAGTTGAAGAACATCATTGAACGCCTTGTCATTATGGTTCCCCATTGTGTGATCACTGCAAAGGATACTCCTCCATTGGTCAAAGAATATCAGAGCCCTGATGCATCTGATATATCTTGGGATGCAAAGGATTCCTTCCGCACAGCCAAAATGGATTTTGAGAAACGATACATTTTGAAAAAACTGGAGGAATGTGACGGGAACATCTCAAAGACAGCGGAAGCCATTGGTTTGGAGCGAAGCAATCTCCATCGGAAAATAAAGAGATATGGTCTGGATGATGTTTCAAAATAGGGAATGCCTTATTTCTGGAGATCGGCAAGGGAGAATTTGTTGAAAGGCAGAAAGATTAATCCCAGGAAGATGACAATTCCTATAGAAAGAAAATGGTAGATGACCGCAAATGTGAGAGCATCCGCTTTGGGGATGCCGAACAGCGTAAGTCCGAGAATACAGAAGTAATGCCAGTTTCCGACAAAGCCCGGCGCTGCGGGGATGGCAATGCCGACCATGAGGATAATCATGACTACAAAGGCGGCGACTATGGGTAATGAGAAACTGAAGGCCAGGAACATAAAATAAATGGCCGCACCGTTAATAAGCCATATAACAGCAGAGAGTAACATCACAGCAAAAAAACGTTTCGCATCGGTTATGACCGCAAATCCATCAATGAAATAATTAATCAGGTGATTCAATTTCACGGCGTATTTTTCCGGGAGTCTGTTGAAAAAAGTACTCAGCACCCTGATGGATACGTCTCGCTTGACAATCAACAAAATCATGACGGTGATGATCATCAGGATGATCAGAAAAAAAACCAGGCTCGCTCTGATCAGCCATGGGGGAAGAGGTGTGAAAAACAGAACGAAAACAAAAACGGAAAGCACGGAAAGACTGTCGAAGATTCTTTCAACAAAAACCGTTCCCAGGGCGGCGGTCATTTTGATGTGGCTTTTTTTAGTGATCAGATAGGGCCGTGCCAGTTCCCCGATCCTGGCCGGAAGGGCCACAATTGCCAGGAATCCCACGCTTGTTACGGAAAAAAGGGACAGCTGATCCACTTTACCAAGGGGGCTGAGGATGATCCCCCAGCGCCAGGATCTCAGTACCTGCATGAGAAAAAAGATCACAAGAGGCGGAACAATGTAAGCATATTTGACCGTTTTGAATCCGTCCACTACATCATGAAAGCGAATCCCCCTGACGGAGAAATAAACAAGAATGGCACCGATAAGGAGGCCAAGAACCAATTTCTTTATCATTCGCTGATCCTGTCAAAGAACATGAACTGAACACTGTGTGGTTTGAGAAAAGGATTCATTTCCTTACAATATTATCGCCGATCTTGTCATGGAGAAGCTGGGATGAAAGCTTGTCGCCGATCATTCCCACCCTTACGGAAACCGTCGTCACGTTTTTTGCCTTGTATTTGATGGAGAACAGGACTTTTTCATTATCAATGATTGCCGAAATTGTCCCTGTTCCTATCTCTTTTTTCGGTTCCACATCAAGCCCGTGCATATCCGCCACTGTTTTTTCACAGGCGGACCAAACCTTGTCAAAGGAATAATAGTAGTCCGTTTTTAGCTCCCCGTTGATGTAGAAATAGGTGCCAGAACCTGCTCCAACGGCTCCACCCACAGCCACCGCGGCTGCACAACCGCTCATAAGAAAAATGCCCGATATCAATAGCAACAACCGACTTTTTCGTTTAAGCATAGTCTCTCCTTTCAATTTAATTATTTGTCTTTTCGTTCATGAATGATTTCTCCTAATGGCTCAGATATAATGGATGTTTTGGCAATTGTCCAACTATTCTTGTCATAGGTTCACAGGTGTGTACAAATATCAGGCATGTGGAATGCCTCACATTGTGGGCAGGGGGAAGTACCGAAATGTAAAATAATGATTTTATGTCCGGGAAACCTTGACCTGTGGGCGGGCAGATTCACTTGACCGAATCAAAATGAATACGGACTACAGTTCACCACTCTGTTTGGCGAACTCTCTTAGGAGTTCTTCCTGTTTTTTATTCAGATTTGTTGGGATTCTGACGATCGTTTCAATGATCTGGTCTCCCCGGCCGAATCCCCTCAGGTGGGGGATACCCTTTCCTTTCAGGCGGAATGTGGCGCCTGTCTGAGTGCCCCGTGGAATCTTCACTTTTTCTGCACCGTTCAAGGTCTGTACCTCTATGGTGGTTCCCATGGCGGTCTGAACAAAAGAGATAGGAATCTTGCAGAATACGTCATTGTCCCTTCTCGTAAAAAACTCATGGGGTTCCACGTGGATGAAAACATAGAGATCTCCATCCGGCCCCTCAAATTCTCCCTCTTCTCCCTCTCCCCGCAGTCTCAAGCGTGAACCGGTTTCAACACCCGCAGGAACCTTAATATGAACGGTTTTTGTGACCGGCGACCTGCCCGATCCCTTGCATCGGGAGCATGGTTTTGTAATGATCCTGCCTTCCCCCCTGCACTGGGGGCAAGTAGTGCTGATACTGAAAAAACCACTGGACTGGATTACCTGACCTTTGCCATTACAGCGCCGACACGTCTCAGGTGACGTCCCCGGGGCTGCTCCCCCCCCCCGGCAGTCATGACATCTTTCCAGTTTTACAACGTCTATGTCGGTAGAGGTTCCAAATGCTGCTTCGATAAAGGAGATTTTAAGGTCATAACGGAGGTCGTTACCCGCCCTCTGGGCCGTTCTCGATCTTGACCGTCCGGTTCCGAATCCGAAGATATCTTCAAAAATATTACCAAAACTCGAAAAAATATCTTCAAATCCAGAAAACCCCCTGAACCCGATTCCATTCAGACCTTCGTGGCCGAAGCGGTCATAGATTTCTCTCTTTTCTCTGTCGCTCAATACTTCGTAGGCCTCCGCAGCTTCCTTAAACATTTCCTCCGCTTCCTTATCTCCAGGATTTCTGTCCGGGTGATATTGCATGGCCAGTTTTCTGTAACTTTTCTTTGTCTCTTCATCCGAGGCATTTCTTTCAATGCAGAGGACTTCATAATAACAACGTTTTGTCATGGGGTTTTTATTTGATCCTCCGATATGATCATGCATTTGACCTGTTCCATTTTGGAGGTGGCATTGCCTTTTTCGAAGGCATGAAGAGCGAAGGTGTATTTTTTCAGGTCGTAAGCACGTTGACCGATTCTGTTCCAGTCATCATCCGTAACGTCTGTCTTAAGGGCTTTCAGGACGTGTTGAAATGCCATAATATCGCCGGTTTCTTCCGCCGTCTCCTTGATTTTTTCCAGACCCGGAATGTGATTTGCTTTCTGATAAAAGTCTGTGGCATCGGCGATTCTCCCTGATTCAAGGTAGTAATCTCCGTATGCTATGAGCTCCCTGTCCGATCGTTTATCTATGTAGAGGAAACGTTGCTTTTCTCGATAGTCCGGTAATTTTTTCAATATTTTTCAGCCGACGCAAACAGTTGAATTTTTATCTTGGTAACTTAATAACCATTTTTGCCGTGTCAAGTTAGAAAGGTATTTTTATTGAACAAGGCGTAAGAGAGCTTCTTCATACTTTTGTCTGGTCTTTTCAATGATTTCATCCGGAAGCTCAGGGGCAGGCGGTCTTTGATTCCAGCCGATGGAGAGAAGGTAATCCCTAAGAAATTGCTTGTCATAGCTTCTCTGGGGTTTCCCTTCAACGTATTCGTCTTTAGGCCAGAATCTTGAGGAATCCGGCGTGAGAAGTTCATCAATCAGGATCAACCTGTCTCCGAACAGGCCGAATTCCATTTTCGTATCCGCAATGATGATACCCGCTTCTTCAGCGATCTTTGACGCCTTGCGGTAAATGGCGAGGCTGATTTCCATGATTTTTTCAGTCAATTCACGGCCGACGATTTCTCCCATGTCTTTTTTTGTAATGGCCGCATCGTGCTGTCCTTCCGGAGCCTTGGTAGAGGGGGTAAATATTGGTTCGGGAAGTCTGGATGATTCTTTCAATCCGTCGGGAAGTCTGATGCCGGAAACAGTTTTATCCTGAAGATAATCTTTCCACCCCGAACCGCTCAGATAACCTCGAACGACGCATTCCACAGGAAGAGGGGCGGCTTTTTTCACAAGCATGCTCCTTCCCCTCAGGATATTTTCAAGGGGTAAGCATTCTTCTGGAAAATCGAGGGGATCAGTTGAAATCAGATGATTTTCAATGATATCTTTCATCTTGTTAAACCAGAAAACGGACATTCCCGTAAGAATTTTTCCTTTTCCTGGTATGGGGTTTGGCATAATGACGTCAAATGCGGATATCCTGTCCGTTGCAACAATAAGGAGGCGCCGTCCTGTCTCATAAACGTCACGAACCTTGCCCCTGTTCAACAATGTCAATTCCGTGAAATCTGTTTTGATCAGTCCCTGATGATTCATAAAAGTCCTTCAAACATCCCTTGTTATCATCTTAAAAACGGATTGTGTTTTTTTTCGTGGCCGATGGTCGATGTGGCCATCCTGCCATAATTATGGCCGGGAAACACCTCGGTTTCATCCGGCAATGTGCAAAGTTTATCTTTGATGGATCGAAACATGACCTCCCATGACCCTCCGGGTAGATCGGTTCTGCCGACAGCCTCTACAAACAGGGTATCTCCGGTAAACACGCATCCGGGCGCATAGAGTGCCATACCGCCGGGGGAATGTCCGGGAGTATGGAAGACTTTTAGTGAAACATTCCCCACGGTAATGTGGTCTCCATCTTTTACTGTCATATCGGCGGCGGGGGACTGCCTGGCCCCGAACATTTTGAAGATCGCGGGTGGTGTTGATATGAGCATGTCTGCGTCGTCCTCATGGATAACGATCCGGGCTCCTGTTTTATCCTTCATTTCCATATTCCCCGATATATGATCGACATGACCGTGGGTGTTGATGATATATTTAATGTCGATATTGCTTTTTCTTGCCGCGGAAATAATGCCGTCAATATCGGCTGCAGGGTCAATAACGACGCCCTCACCGCTATCCGGGTCACCGACGATGTAGGCAAAGACCGCCATGTGTCCGACCTGCATTTGCTTTAAAAACATGGATATACCTCCCGCGGGTCACCTAACATGATTGTATCCCCGAAGTCAATGGGATTCAGATGATTATGATTCCTACTGCCAGCCGATAGGGTCATATCCCTTATCTCGAAGGCACCGTTCCACGAACCTTTTATGAATCGGACTTGGTTCCGATGCTTTTGAAATGCCTCTGACAAGGCCGGCTGCCGCTCCCGCTGCTGCACCGACGGCAGCGCCCCTCCCCAGGTTTCCCGTAATGGAACCTGCGGCTCCGCCGATGACAGCCCCCGCGGCTCCCCCTCCTGCAACGCTTTTAGCCGCTGCTTTTCCGGCGTCTGATTTGACATAGGCATCTGCCAGCCGATCGCACGCTTCGATATCCCTGTGGGCCTGTTCCTCCCCGACCGTTTTCATGTGTGCGTTTGGATAGAGAACAGGGCCTTGGGCAGCGCAACCCCCGATTGTAAGAAGCAGAACGAGTATGAAACAAATTTTCATCAATTCTCTCCAGGGTAGCCTGTTTCCCTTCATGTCACTTTCCTTTCATGTCATATTTTTACGAGCACGGCGCCGAAGAATCCATCCATGCCGTGTCGGTGAGGATAGGTTTTAAAATATTTTCTCTCATCCATGATGGAAGAAATGATCGTCTCCGGGGGGCATATTTGGTGAAAATCCCGGTGGCGGCTAAGAAAATCTTCGATATTTTCTTCATTTTCTTCCTGTACGATGGTGCATGTGCTGTAAACGATAACCCCTCCCTTTTTTACATATATGGCTGATCGATCCAGCATCATTTTCTGCAAAGGGGCGGATTCTTTCACGGTTTTTTCGTGAAGGCGCCACTTAATTTCAGGATTTCTTCTCAGTGTGCCGAAACCGGAGCAGGGGGCATCAATCAGGACTCTGTCGAAGGCTTCGTGGAACTCGTTACCCATATCTCGTGTGGCGTCTCCCCATCGTGCATCTATGATGGTAATTCCCTGTCTCGCTGCGCTTAGTCGCAACGATTCTCTTTTTCCATCGTTGACGTCAATCGCCACGATGCGTCCCCGGTTTTTCATGATTTCAGCCAAGTGAGTCGTTTTTCCTCCCGTTCCGGCGCAGACGTCAAGGATGGTATCTCCGGGCTTTGGGTCTACAAGGCAGGCAATCAATTGAGAGGCTTCATCCTGAACCTGGATGTGCCCTGATTTATAAGACGCTGTTTCCCGGATGGAAACTGCGGGATGGGATATGATGAGTCCGTCGGGTGAATAGAGAGTTGTTCTTACATCGGAAGCATCGTGCAAAAGATCTTCCGCAACTCGATTTCGCGTTGTTTTCAGCCTGTTTACCCGGAGGGTATAGGGTGGAACGTCGTTGTTGGCTTTGCACAGGGCTATGGTCTCGTCAATGCCAAAACGCTTGATCCACCGCTCAACCAGCCACAGGGGATGGGAGTATAAAACTGAGGTGTGCAGGGCAGGGTCTTTCCCGATTTCGGGAAAGCTGATCTCATCCTTTTTACGGATGGTATTTCTCAGAATGGCATTTACCAGGCTTGACCCTGCCGGATATCGTTTTTTCGTAATTTCAACAGCTTCGTCAACAATAGCAAACTCCGGGATTCTGTCGGTGAAACACATCTGATACATGGCTGTTCTGAGGATATTTTTGATCCCCGTTTCCATGAGAAGGAAATTCCCCCTGTAAAGCTGACGGATTGTCCAGTCCAGGCGACCTCTCATTCTCAGTGTGCCGTAAACGATCTCGGTAAGTAATCTCCTGTCATGGATATTGGTCATATCATTTCTGGAAAGAAAGGCATCGAGGAGGGGTTCGGCGAAGGCCTCCTTTTCCTCTATGCGATTCAGGATGTCAACGGCCATCAGGCGGGGAGATGGATTCTTCATGACGGTCACCCCAGAGTGTCCCCCGACGATATGGGAGATCCTCTAAGAAAATCATGCACGGACATCCGTTTCTTATTTTCAAGTTGAACGTCTTTCAGAAAGACAAATCCATTTCTTGCCGTTACCGGCAGGCCTTTTTCCCTCTCCATGCCAATCTCTCCCACCTTACCTCTGACGGGAGCGACTTTTCCCGTTGCTGAAAATAATTTCATTTTTTTACCTCTGAAGAAGGTATAGGCACCGGGAACCGGAGAAAGTCCCCTGACAAGATTGACGATGCCGTCTACATCCGAATCCCAGCGGATAAGGCCATCTTCCTTCTTCAATCTTGGAGCGTACGTGGCTGCGGAATCATCCTGGGAAATTCGCCTGACGGCGCCATGCTGCATCAGTTCAATGGTCTTCAGAAGCAATTCCGCTCCCATTTTTGCCAGACGATCATAAAGCATCCCGAATGTTTCATCCGGTCCGATCATGGTTTCTTCCTGTGTAAGGATGTCTCCCGTATCCAGTCCCTCATCCATCAGCATGATCGTCACCCCGGTTTTTGTTTCTCCCCGTATCAGGGACCAGTTGATGGGCGCCGCCCCCCGATACCTCGGCAGGAGAGAGGGGTGAACATTGATGCAGCCCATTCCGGGGCCCTCGATCATTTCCCGGGGCAGAATCTGCCCGAAGGCTGCGACGATCACCAGGTCGGGAGAAAGAGTCCGGAAGAGGTCGAGACATTCGGGGCTCCTTAGTTTATCGGGTTGAAAAACAGTCAGATGATGGTGTTCCCCAACAACCTTTACAGGCGTCGGGGAAACGGTCTGGCCGCGTCCCCTTGGCCGGTCCGGCTGGGTCATCACCCCGACGATGGAATGGCCGTGGCTGATGAGAATATTAAGGGACGGAACGGAAAAATCCGGTGTTCCCATAAAGAGAATTCTTGGCTTGGACATTCTGTGGTTTCCTTCTTGCCGGTTTTTATCGGATGCAGACGCTCAGGACTTCAGGGAAGTCTACATAAAATTCACCGGATCAACGTCAACTTTAATTTCAAGACCGGTCCCGGCCGCTTTGGACAGGATATTTCTTATGAGGCGATTCATTATAAGTGTTTTCTGGCCTCTTAGAAGGAGTTGCCAGCGATACCTGCCTTTTATTCTGGCGATGGGGGACTCCGCCGGGCCGATGATGTCCACACGCCCTTCCGGTTCACGGCCGACGAGTTCTTTAACAAGCGTTTTAAGTTTTTCAATGCCTTCCGTGCCGGCATCTTTTCTTGTGCTGGACAAATGCAGATTGACAATTCGGGAATAGGGGGGGTAGGACAGACCCTTCCTCAAAGATAGCTCATCACCGTAAAATCCCAGATAGTCATGACATCCGGCCCTCGTAATGGCGTAGTGATTGGGGTTGACGGTCTGGATGATGACCCTTCCCGGACAGACGCCCCTGCCGCCCCTGCCTGATGCCTGCGTCAGCAGTTGAAATGTCCGTTCCG
>JBAWYD010000035.1:0-21050 GCA_037143735.1 Deltaproteobacteria bacterium | reverse complement strand
TTCGTCACTGCATCATATGGCCGCTAATCCGGTTTCTCTCCACTGTCAAGAACTTCAATTGCCGGCATATTTTTACCTGCAAGAAGTTCCAGTGAGGCCCCGCCCCCTGTGGATATGTAGGTAATCTTATCACTTTCCCCCGCCCTGTGAATTGCTACATCCGTATCTCCTCCCCCTACAATGGTCAGGGCATAGGAGTTTGCAATACTGTGAGCCAAAGCCGATGTCCCCCTGCCAAAAGCATCAATTTCAAATACACCCATGGGTCCATTCCACACAATGGTCTTGGCATTATTCAACGCCTCTGTAAAAAGGGTGATGGTGGCAGGACCGATATCGAGCCCTTTCCACTTGGCATTTATTTCCTGCACCGGTACAATTTTGGTTTCCGCTTCGGCGCTCACCTCCTCAGCGATAACACAATCAACGGGCAGGTAAAACTTTACCCCCAGCTTTTTTGCCGTATCCATGATTTCCCTCGCTTTGGGCAGCAAGTCGTTTTCCACAATGGATTTACCAACTTCATATCCCAGCTCTTTGAGGAAGGTAAAGGCCATTCCTCCTCCGATAATCAGCTTATCAACTTTTTCGATGAGATGAAGGAGAGCTTCGAGTTTGCCGGAAACCTTCGAACCACCAATAATTGCAACAAAAGGTCTGGCAGGACTTTCCACCGCTTTCTTGAAATAATTCAGCTCCTGTCTTAGCAGGAAGCCTGCGCCGTATTTCTTCATATATTTAACAATCCCCACATTAGAGGCGTGTTTTCTGTGGGCATTTCCAAAAGCGTCATCAATATAGACGTCTCCCAGACCCGCCAGTTTCCTGGCAAATTCGTCGTCATTTTTTTCCTCTTCAGGATGAAACCTGAGGTTCTCCAAAAGGACAATACATCCCGGTTTCATACCTTCGATCAATGTAATAACGTCATCGCCGACACAATCTCTGGCCAACACGACTTCTTTTTTGAGAAATCGCGTCAATCTGCGGGCCACGGGGGCAAGGCTCATCTCGGGAACAATCTTTCCCTTGGGACGTCCGAGATGCGACATGATAATCACTTTCGCCCCCTCGTCGAGAGCGTAGTTAATCGTGGGGAGGGCGGCCCTGATACGGATATCATCTGTTATGTTTAAGGAATTGTCTAAAGGGACATTGAAATCAAACCTGAACAAAACCCGTTTCCCTCTGAGATCCATTTCGTCTATAAATTTCATTGATCCTCCTTCCTTTCTACTTGTTATCGAACAGGCATCAATTTCTAATTTACATGACTGGAAAATCTTAAAACATGCGTTTTTATATAATAAGCACTCCTGATCAGGGGCATGGATGGGCACTACAGTGGTTATTTTTATAGCTCATAGGAATGGTCCGGTCAAGACAGAAATTATATTTTCCTGACGTTGACTTATCCTAATCGGCGTGGTTCATCTCCGCAATTTGGACGGCAAGCTTCAGTCTTCCGAGAATGGATTCCCTTCCCAGAATGAAAAACATCTTTTCAAGTTCCGGTCCCGATGTCCTGCCCGTTACGGCTGCCCTGATCGGCATGAACAAATCCCTGGCCTTTAACCCTGTCTTTTCCCGGACAGCCCTGATGGAATCAGAATAAAGATCCCCACGGGAAATATCATGATGATTCAATGTCTCATAAAGGATTCTGACGACGGCAGAGGCCTTATGGTTCCTGAGTAGATCCGCGGCTTCTTTCGACATGCGATATCTGTCATCGAAAAACATATCCAGGCAATCTCCGATGTCAGAAAGCGTCACGAGATTATCCCTCACGGCTTCAACAACCCGGCAGAGCCACAAACGTTCAAAAGCATCCGTGTCATAGCCTGCTTTTCTGATAAATGGAATCAGCCGCTCCGTCAGTTTTTCTATATCCTCCTGTCTGATGTAAATGCCATTGAACCACTTCAGTTTGTCTTCATCAAAAATAGCGCCGCTCTTCCCTGCTCTATCGAGGGAAAACGTGCAGATCATATCTTGCACGGAAGCAACTTCTTCTCCGTCCTCGGGAGAACTTCCCAACAGTGAAAGATAGTTCAGGAGGGCCTCCGGCAGAAATCCTTTCTCCCTGAATTCCCTGACGGATACTGATCCGTGACGTTTGCCGAGTTTTGCGCGATCCTTTCCGAGAATCAATGAATGATGGGCAAAGAAGGGAGGGGGAAATCCGAGGGCTTTATAGAGGAGCATCTGTATGGCTGTGTTCGAAAGATGGTCTTCTCCGCGAATGACATTGGTAATCTTCATGAAGTGATCATCAATAACAACGGCAAAGTTATAGGCGGGAATGCCATTGGAGCGGACAATAATGAAATCTCCTATGGCTTCACCTTCAAACTTCATTGCCCCGCGAATCAGATCGTTAAATTCAATGGGACCCTTTTCCACTTTGAAACGAAAAGCGGGCTTTCCCCCGTCCTTTTCAATTCTCTCCCTGTCCTCAGCGGACAAATGCCTGCATTTTCCCATGTACCTCGGCATCATCCTCATAGACTGGAGGTTTGCCCGTTCTGCCTCCAGTTCCTTTTCCGAACAGTAACAGGGATAGACTAAATCGGTCGCAACCAGCTTTTTCAGGCAGGCGTCATAAATATGGATTCTCTCGATCTGGTGGTATGGTCCGAACTCCCCGCCTTTCTCCGACCCTTCATCCCAATCGATAGAGAGCCATTTCAAATCTTCTTTTAGGGACTCTTCGTGAGCTTTCGACGTCCTTTCCTGATCCGTATCTTCAATCCGAAGGACAAATCGACCGTTGTAGCGCCTGGCAAAGAGCCAGTTAAAAAGGGCGGTTCTTGCATTTCCCACATGGAGTTCGCCCGTTGGCGACGGAGCAAATCTGACTCTCGGCCCCGGAAGTATCATACACTGCCTCTCTCCATGACGGACACAACAGCGAAGGCAACCACGCCCTCGTTCCGCCCTAAAAAACCCATCCCCTCATTTGTCTTGGCCTTCACATTCACCCTGTCTGAAGAAATACGCAATACATCTGAGATGTTCGTAACCATTTCATGGAGGTAGCCTGCCAATTTCGGCTTTTCCAGGACAATGGTCGAATCTACGTTATTTATCGTAAATCCTTTTTCTTCTGCCATTGTGCGTACACCATGAAGCAGGTTCATGCTGGATACATCCTTATACAAGGGATCGGTGTCCGGGAAGTGCCTGCCCATATCACCTCCAGCGATGGCGCCGAGAATGGCATCACAGATGGCATGAATAAGTGCATCTGCATCGGAATGGCCGAGAAGCCCCTTTTCATGCGGGACTTCTATCCCCCCAAGGATCAGACTTCTTCCCTCAACGAGCCGGTGGCTGTCATATCCAAAACCTATTCTCATGTAAGTCCTTCTTTTTCTTCATGAACACTTCTGCCAAGAGAAGGTCTTCTTTCGTTGTAACCTTGATGTTATCATAGGAACCGGAAAGCATTTTCACATGAATCCCTGCACGTTCCACAAGTATGGCGTCATCTGTCCCGTAATAATGGTCATGACCGGCAAGCATGTAGGCTCTTTTGATGACTTCCCGCTTGAACGCCTGAGGGGTTTGCGTCAACCATAAGCGATCACGGCTGAGCGTTTCCATAATCCATCCCTTTTGATCCACCGTTTTGACCGTGTCTTTCACAGGAATACCTGTGGTCACGGCACCCTCCCTGGAGGCCTCAAGTATGGCAAGATGAACCAGTTCCTCGGAGATGAAAGGCCGCACACCATCATGAATAATCACAATATCACAATCATCTCCAACGGCATCGAGACCATTCTTTACTGAATCCTGTCTCTCTTGCCCCCCGGGCAACACGCGGCTGACTTTTGAAATGCCATATTCATGAACGATGCTTTGTTTGACGAATTCGATATCGCCGGGGGGAACGACAAGAAAAATGTCATGAACCATGGAAGAATTCTGAAATACCTTCAACGTATGTACCAGGATTGGAATCCCTTTCAGCAAAAGGTATTGCTTTGACAGGCTGCTCTGCATTCTTTTTCCTGAGCCTCCTGCAGGGATGATTGCGACAGTTTTCATTGACGTGACCCGTTAATAAAAAAGCCCGGTTTTTTTAAATAACCGGGCCTTAATCGGTGATTATTGCTTTGAGCTAAACCCGTATGACTTCTTTTCCGCGATGACCTCCTTCAATTCCGAGAATATCATTCTGCCCGCCGTCGTTTGAAGTACGCTCGTAACCATAACCTCAACATTCGAACCAAGATATTTCTGCGCGTTGTCAACAATGATCATCGTTCCATCATCAAGGTAGGCAACACCCTGACCGGGTTCTTTACCGTCTTTTATAATCTTCACGGTCATCATCTCGCCCGGCAACACAACCGGCTTCAGAGCGTTTGCAAGCTCATTGACGTTCAATATCTTAATTCCTTGAAGTTCTGCAACCTTGTTTAAATTAAAGTCATTGGTAATGATTTTTCCGTTCATCTTCTTTGCCAGGGCGATCAGTTTGGAGTCAACACTCTTAATCTTTGGAAAATCATGATCTACAATTTCGATATTGATGCCGCTGCCCTTTTGCATCCGGTTCAGAATATCAAGCCCCCTTCTGCCACGCGATCGTTTCATGGAATCGGAAGAATCAGCAATGTATTGCAACTCATCCAATACAAATCGAGGCATCACCAAATTGCCATCGACAAAACCGGTGTCACAGATATCTGCGATCCTGCCGTCAATAATAACACTTGTATCCAGTATCCTGTAGTCGCTGCTTTCTTTTGCCTGGATAAGACTGAAGACATTAAATTCTTCAATCTTTTTTGAACCAAGGACCAGGCCAAGATAGCCCATGATACCCGTCAGCAATGCGTATATCCAAGGAGCAACTTGCTGTTTCTCCCAGGTTACGCCAAGAAAATTCAGGCCATAGGCCAGGAAGAACGCGATGAAAAGGCCTATGATCATACCTGCAACTCCCCCGAATATAATTCTGAGGGACACTTTTCTGATTGCCTGTTCTGTCCGTATGACAAACAGGGCGATTAATAACCCCAAAAATAATCCTATCAGTGCGATCGGAAAACCGTAATAGTTAAAAATGATAAAATAACCACTTACAGAGCATGCGGCGATTAGAAGCATCCTTAAAATCAACGTTATCACCTCCTTTCTCTTTAACTTGCATTCTTTATCATCCCCTCCAAAGGCTTCATTTTATTTCATAAGCCATTTCCACTGTATGAAATGGCAATATCAATCGAAAAGGCAGCGTATTCCGTGGCTTTTCACTGTAATGTCAGTATTGACGCAAGATCCTTTTCAATCTTGGTTTCTTCGGAACGGCTCGCAATGGATATTTCCTTAATCAACAGGCTTTTTGCCGTGTCCATCATTTTCTTCTCACCGAAAGAAAGATTCTTGTCGGATTTCAAAATAAAAAGGTCTCTTAAGACCCGTGCAATTTCATATACAGATCCTGTTTTGATTTTATCGAGGTATTCCTTGTAGCGCTTATTCCACGTTTGCTTGTCGATGGTAACATCTTTTCTCTTAAGAATTTCATAGACTTTTGGAATTTCTGTTTCCCGGATGAGTTCTCTGAGACCAACCGCTTCCGCACTGTCCATGGGAATCATTATTTTAATACCGTTACCCATGATTTTCATGATATAAAACAGCTGATGGCTACCCATGAACTCTCTGTTCTCTATTGCCTCGATTTTCCCAACTCCCTGAGCCGGATAGACGGCTAAATCCCCTACCTTGAACATCTCTTACACCCACAGATTTATTTTAGAAACCAAGAGGTTATCATATTTCGTCATAATAGTCAACATCTATTGCCGGATCTATAACGGGTTCTTTTACGGCATGAATATCTCAGATGTAATGATGCATGATCCCATACAAATCTCTCTCCATCTGCTTAGTATCCCCGATACCGTAGTGATCCAGAATGCTCCTCAATCTCATATAGACTGCTCTGTCAGATAGATCATTAATGGACCTGTATATTCCCCTTCGCCTCCCAATTCTGTATATGAGTCTTTCTTCATCGGATAAAGAAAAATACCCGTCTATAATGGCCAAAAGTCTTTCTTTATCCAGGGGAAACTGTCCTTCCAGTTCCTCCAGTAGATTTAGTATATGGTCACTGACAATGGTCGTTTCTATCCCATCAAGTTTCTCAATGAAAATTCGTATCTCTTTCAAAATATCTTCATCGCCGATGGGTTGAAATTTTCCTTGCTCCATCATATCAAACAGCTCCGTTCCCTTCACAACGTGAAGCGTTCTCAGCCTGACAAACTCTGGATTAATCTCGTTGATGACCCTCGCCGTTTCCATAGCGTGCTCTTTCGACCATCGATTGCCCCCAAGTCCAGGCATGACGTACTCACATAAAGAAATGCCGGCTTCAACGATTCTCCTGCCTCCCTTAATATGATCAGCGGCTGTTACACCCTTTTTGATAAATTTCAACAGGGGATCATATCCGCTTTCCATACCTATGTGAATTCTTGAAAGACCGGCTTCTTTTAGCCTTTTCAGCTCTTCCACCGACTTCCTGGCTGCTGTTTTAGAACGGCAGTAGGATGTGATTCGCTCTACAGACGGAAATTTTTTTCTGGTGAACGATAGGACATCAATGAGATCGGATGTTTTCATAATGATTGAATTTGCGTCTTGAAAAAATATGGATTGACCGCCAAAATAAAGCCAGGTGGCGACGGACCTGAAGCTGTCGTTGTAGGATTCGCTCTTACTGTGTATCATATTCACGATGAGTTCACTTACCCGCCCCTCTTCACCGCACTTCCATGACAGTTCCCGGATACGGTCAGCCGTGTCTCTTGCCTTTTGTATATCTTCCTTTATTTCTGCAACAGACCTGAGTTCGAACGCCGTACCACGATATGTATGGCAGAAGGCGCACTTATTCCACGGACAATTCCTTGTTGTCCTGATAAGGAGACTTTTTGCCTCGCTTGGCGGTCTTATCGGCCCCTGTTCAAATGAAAATTCCTCTCCCATCTTTCAACGCCTCACAAAAAGGTTACCCATTAATCGAAATCACATACGTCACTTAAAACAAGCGCCGTCCCATGCTGGAAGGCGCCATCACAGACAGGCCGAATTTACTTCACGCTGATACGCAACAGGTGACAATCGATGTATGACACTCGAAGAGACCGAACCTTTGTCACCTGTGGAACCGCCCGTTACGGAAGGAAAAAGAGTGGGTTACGGGATTTATTTTTATGCCGGATCTCGAAGTTTATGTATGCTTCACTCCCTCTTTCGACCTGCCCGGGAAAGGCAATCCGGCTTCCCCGTTTAACCCGGTCATCCACCTTAACCATCCTGTTGTTAAGGTGCGTATAAACAGTCGCATAATTGTCTTCATGTTTTATAATAATCGTTTCTCCAAAATCTTTTAAAGGGGCGGAAAAAATAATCGTGCCGCCAGCCGATGCAAGAACAGTCGTTCCTTCTCTGGCAGATATTCTGATGCCGTTATAATACATTCCGTTCGGCTGGATACCGAACTTTGAACGGACTTTTCCCTTCACGGGCCAGATAAAGCGATCTCTATCAAATTTTATTTTTTCTGACTCTCCGCCATTGTCTTTTGGTTTAATCCTTTCAGATTTCTGTTCCGGACCCGGCTTTATCGATATTTTGCCGTTCAATCTGGATACGTCCTCCTTGTCTTTCGTCTTGGTAAACTGGTGCGATTTACTTTTTACATCAGCAGGTACGCTCGCATCTTCCGATACGGGAGTCCTTGAAGACAATCTCATTCGATCCGGAGGTGAATCCTTCAAAGATGATCTCTCCGATTTTGATTTTAACGGTATTCTCCCAGCCTTTTTTCCCTCTTTTTTCGGTGCTTCCGCAGGAGGAATGTTCTTTTCTATTTGAACATTTTCTACGGTTGTTTCAGCCGAAGCCGCTTGCGTCATGACATCTTCAACGACCTGATTTGCATCCGGGATAAAGATAACACTGCCCACCTCTATAAGATTCGGATCCGTGATATTGTTGACTTCTGCAAGGTCCTGAATATTGACCCCGTAAGCTCTGGCCACATTCCAGAGAGTATCGCCACTTTTTATACGGTGATAAACCCCTCTGGGTTGTACGGTTTTGACATGATACGCCGTGCAGGAATATAAAAACAGACTGACAAGAAGCAGCAGTGCAAATTTCAGGCGCCGGGGCACATTAAATTCAGAACACCTCATGGATGTTGTCTCAATATTCCCATCCGTGATCTCCAATAAGATCAACAAAACGGCATCCGCCCAGGTCCTCTTTCTTCAGATCATTTACATCTTCGGACAGGCGGGTCACCTTCATCAGAACCTGAGAATGACGACCGCCAACGGGTATAACCAATTTTCCGCCGACAGCAAGTTGCCCGACCAGTGTTTTGGGAATGTTCGGTGCGCCTGCTGTAACAATGATGGCATCAAATGGAGATTCTTCCTTCCATCCATATGACCCGTCCCCAACACGGATTGCAACATTAAAGTAATTCAGAGAATCAAGAAGTTTTCTCGCTCCACTGGCGAGAGATGCGATACGTTCAATGGAGAATACTCTCTCGGCCAGCTCCGCCAATATGGCAGTTTGATATCCGGAACCCGTGCCGAGTTCAAGGACTTTTTCGTTTCCTCCAAGCCCCAGCGCCTCCGTCATAAGCGCCACTATATACGGTTGGGATATGGTCTGTCTTTCGTCAATGGGAAGAGGATTATCATTGTATGCCTGATCCCTCAATGCTTCGTCCACGAAAATGTGTCGGGGCATTGTTTCCATGGCCTTCAATAATCTCGGATCCCGGATGCCTCTTGATCTGATCTGGGAATCCACCATTCTCAATCTCTGTTTTACATATCTATCCATTAATCGTCCCGAAGTTGTTTCTTTCTGGGAGGGATTCTGTACACATCTTCAATCCAGTGGTGTCGATTCATTCCCATTGCCTCCCTGGTAACGACCAGATAATAGTATCTCACTTTGGCATGTTCTCTCGCTCGATTGAATTTTCCGATTTCTACATTGATTTCTTTTAATATTTGTCGCCTCAAAAAAACAAGTTCACCATCACCATACTGCGCGCGGCATTTTTCGACAATTTGATCGAGATGGCTTAACCGTTTTTCAATAATCTCTTCAATCCCGCGGAGTTTTTCAATGGCAGCGGAAACCTTCTCACCGGCCCGCCCGAGAACCGCTGCCCTCTCCTGCAGGAATTCTTCCTTCAGGATGTCTTCGGAAGATTTTTCTCTGCCCGTCTTGATCATAATAAACAGCCCGCACTTTTTGCTTATTTAATCTCCCTTTTATCACTTAACAGCTTAATTTTCAATATAAAAAGCCTCCCCCCTGAAATCTCTGCGAGATTCGTGCAGGCCTTTGTAATTGACATATAAAGGCTTTTCCCCTATATTAATGCCATATAAAGAACAACAACGTGAAGTTCAACGTCAACAGGGAGTGGTTTTCCGGCACAGAGGTTCCTTTATTACTCCGGCAACAGAAAGGATTTAGATCATGGACGTCAGGATTAACAAATCTACATTGTCCCTTGTTGAGGGAGATATTACCAGCGAGGAAACAGATGCCATCGTGAATGCGGCCAACGCCAGGCTTGCGGGGGGCGCTGGTGTCGACGGGGCTATTCATCGGGCTGGCGGTCCTTCTATCATGGAAGAATGTCGAAAAATAGGAGGTTGCCCGACAGGCCAGGCAGTGATTACCACCGGCGGCAGCTTAAAGGCGAAATACGTTATCCACACCGTGGGTCCCGTTTACCAGGGAGGGGTTAAGGGAGAAGCCAATCTCCTGAAGAGCGCCCATCTGGAGAGCCTCAAGCTTGCTTCCGCAAAAAGACTGAAAAGTATTGCCTTTCCGGCCATCAGTACGGGAGTCTACGGATACCCCGTGAATGAAGCCGCTCAGATTGCTTTAAAAACGGCCATCGATTACCTCAACGAACATAACGACCTTGAACTCGTTCGTTTTGTCCTGTTCGGACGTAAAACCTACGACATTTTCAGCGATGAGCTCAGAAAACTGATTTAAGGAAAATCGATCCCCCGATTTTATTTATTGTTCTGTTTTTCGCGTCACATCTTTCTTGATCGTATTGACCGCGTCCATAAGGGCAGAAAAAACATTTTCCCGGAAATCACCTGCCACAACGATCATCATCACATCCTCCCCGATTTTCAGTTTTCCTTCCCTGACTTCGGCAAGAACTTCAACAATACCCGTCCTTTTTTTTATTTCTGCGATGATTTCCGCCAGACGATTTTTGTCAACCATAACGTCCAATTCTGTAACGGGCTTTCCGTCCCTCGATGTAGCTCTCACGACACCGTTATGACAGAGAATCATGCCGGCGTTATGGTACTCCGGATGGGCCTTAATTTTTCTAATCATATCCGATATATCCATGTTATCCTCCCAACGTACACTTGACCTGATGATGATACTGTGACATAAAAAACCATGGTAAAAAGACCTCGTCAGATGAATCTTCAAAAGCTCGGTGATATCCTGCAACAGATTCTGAAAAAAAGGAATGTCATTTTAACTTCTGAAAAACGACATTTGCAGAAAATCTGGTTGCAAGCTGTAGGATCTCATATCGCGGCTCAGACATCCCCCGACAGACTAAAAAACAATTCCCTCTATGTGAAGGTTTCCAGCCCTGTCTGGATGCAGCAACTTCATTTCCTGAAGGAAGAAATTATTGACAAGATCAATGGGCAGATGGGCAGGGGATTCGTCACGAACATCTTTTTTTCAATCGGAGAGATACCCGTGGCGCCACGTGCGAATCAGAGCCCTGAATCTTTCTTCCCCGAATCTTTCCCTCTAAAGAACAGCGATAAAAAAATGATTGAACAAAGCATCTCTTCCGTAACCGATCAGGAACTTAAGGAAATCTTGAAGAGGGTCTTAACCAGAGACATGATTCGCAGAAGACTCAGCGGCACTCGGAAAGTTCCCTGAATAACCGGGTCATCGCTTCCGAATAAACTCCATTTTCCATATAGATGAAAAGCGGGGGTAAAATTTCCAGCTCTTCTCTCCCCTCTTTTATCCCTTCCACAAGAACAAATTCTCCCTGGAAACATTCATGGGAATGGACGATTTTCATCCGCTTGGGCTCGATAGAAGCATACCGCATCTGGCAAATCAGTTCCACTGTCCGGGACGCGGGATAAATGATGTAAACGCGCCCCGACGTTTTCAGAACAAATGCTGATGCCGCCAGAAAGTCGCGGAGGGAACCTTCGATCTCATGTCTCGCCACGGACTTCTGATAATCCCTATTCATTCTTCCGGATTTCAGCTTTCGATAAGGGGGATTGAAAATAACCACATCAAAGGATTGATGATCGAAAAAAGACTCTGTTTCCCTGATATTCCCCCGACGAATTTCTATTCTGTCGCAAAGATCGTTCAAATCGACACTCCTTTGCGCCATATCAACCATGTCCTCCTGGACGTCGACGCCAATCACTTTAACATGGGGCCAGCGGTGCGCCACGATGATTGCTATCACCCCGCTGCCCGTTCCCATGTCCAGAACACGGTCATTTTTTTTCAGACATACAAAATGCGCCAGAAGATACGCATCTATGGAAAACCGGTACCCCCTCTCTTTCTGGATAATCCTGATTTGTCCCCCGAAAACATCATCGACAGTTTCTCCTTCCCGTTTCATGGAAGAAAAATCTTTAAACTCCGTCTTCAGGGGCATGCTTTCATCATGAAGATTCGACATGCTTTTCCATCTTCAAATTTTTCTACCCTCATCGTTCGTCAAAGGATGAATGAAAACGCCGCTTCGAAGTTTGGGCTCAAACCATGTGGACTTGGGTGGCATGACCCTTCCTACATCGGCCACAGCCATCAGCTGCGTCAGTGTTGTAGGATAAAGAGAAAATGCGACGACAAAGTCGCCCGAATCAACCAGCCTTTCCAATTCTTTCATGCCCCTTATTCCGCCGACAAATTCAATACGATCGCCTGCTCTCGGGTCTTGAATCCCCAGAACGGGACCTAACAAATTATTCTGAAGAATAGATACATCCAGTACTTCAACGGGGTCATGCCCGTTAAACGTTCCATCTTTGGCAGTTAACTTGAACCACCTGCCCTGTAAGTACATTCCGAACTCATGGCATTGACGGGGTGACTTTTTTTTGAAATCGTCAGATACCATGAATTTTTCACTAACTTTTCTGATAAATTCGGGAATATCCAATCCATGCAGATCTCTCACGACACGATTATAATCCATAATCTTAAGCTGATTATGGGGAAACAGGGCAGCCATCATGTAGTGATACGCTTCATCGCCCGTCTCATCGGGATTCCGATCTTTCTTCATTTTTCCGACCGCTGCTGCAGCAGCGGCCCTGTGATGACCATCTGCGATATAAAGGGTGTCAATTTCCGCAAACGCCCTCATCAGGGCTTCAATGTTTTCTTCATCACTGATAACCCAGACGGTGTGAGTAATTCCGTCATCAGCCGTAAAATCGTATTCAGGCTGATCCATGATTTTTTTCTCTATAATGGCGTCAATTGGTCTTCGGGCTTTGTATGTCAGAAACACCAGCCCCGTATGGGCGTCCACAGTCGCAACATGCTTGATCCTGTCAAGCTCTTTATCCATTCTTGTAAACTCGTGTTTCTTTATCCGGCCGGATTCATATTCCGCAAGGCTTACTCTTGCGACAATTCCATACTGCTCGTGGGCATCCATCTTCTGACGGTAGATGTAGAAGCACGGTGTCTTCTCTCGAAAAACAATATCCTTTTGTATCAGATTTTCCATGTTGGATTTTGCAATCTCGTAAACATGATCATTGTGAACATCCAGAAGAGGCAATAGATCGATCTCCGATTTTTCTACATGTAAAAAACTCAGAGGGTTATTCCTGACAATATTCCTTGCCTCCTCCACATTGACCACATCATAAGGACATGATGCGACCGCCTGTACAAACTGCCTGTGCGGCCTGAGCGCCTTAAACGGAATGACAACCGACATAATCAATCTCTCCTTGCGAAATTTCTAACATACTGGCATATCGTCAGGCAAGAAAAAAGAGCAATGGTGAAATACCAGAGAATATCAAGAAATTCCTTCAGGAAAGGATCCACATGAATCGGATGAGCGTGTTTATCCACGGTCTTGAGAGTTCAAGTCAGGGCGCCAAAGGCGTGTTTTTCAGGGAAAAATATCCGGATATGATGATTGATGATTTTGTCGGTCCCTTTAAACGTCGAATGGATAAATTAAATGACATTCTCCACGGGAAAAAGAATCTTCTTCTCGTTGGATCAAGTTACGGAGGACTGATGGCCGCCGCCTATGCATTCAACAACGAAAGGAACGTCAGAAAAATGATTCTCCTGGCGCCGGCCCTCAATCTTGATGAATTCAGGCCTTATTTGAAGAAGAAATTGCATGTCCCCGTCATGATCTATCATGGCAGGCATGATGACGTGGTGCCGCCCGAATCAGTCCATGATATTTCCCGAATGGTTTTCACCGATCTGCAATATCATCTCGTCGAAGATGACCATTCTCTCCATGACACATTCAAAGACATGAACTGGGACGAACTTTTAGAGGCGAAACGTCTCGCGGAGAACTAATTGCTTGACAAGATTCATTTGTTCTCTTAACATCCCCGGAAAACTTGGAGATTCATAGAGCAAGAATGTATTCAAAAAAAGTGGTCATTCGTTATTCAGCAGACAATGTCGATCAACCCATTATCTGTCAGCTTGTAAAAAAATACGATCTTGCATTCAATATATTAAAGGCGCAGATCTTTCCGCGGAGAGAAGGGGTCATTGTCCTGGAACTGACGGGGTTGAAGGAGGATTTTGATAGCGGAATTCGCTTCCTGAAAGAAAGAGGCCTTAAAGTTGAGCCCCTCTCAAAGAGTGTCAGTCAGAATACCGATCGATGCGTGCATTGCGGCGCCTGTACGGCCTTCTGCCCGACAGACGCACTTTATCTCGAACGTCAATCCATGAAGGTTTTTTTTGATCCCGAAAGATGCAACGGATGTGAACTATGCGTTTCTGCCTGTCCTGCTAGAGCCATGGAAGTCAATCTTTTTTAGAGGGACGTCAGCGTTCCTTGGTGGTCTCCTTGCCGTCTTTTATAAATTCTCTCAGCTCTTTTGAATATATCACGCCTTTTTCAGCAACGGCCTTCCCTTTGTCGTACACGCCTTTCCCCGTTTCAACGACCTTGACGGTTTTCTCTTTGGCCTTCTGCAAGGCTTCTTGTATATTTCCAGGCATTCGCTTGGGATCTTTAAAATACATATATCCACCTATGGCCAGAAGCAACAGAGTGAGCAACAGGGCTAATTTAATGAGTTTTTTGAAAATCACGTACACGATTAACAATGCGACAAACACGCCGACCCAAACGGTAAACTGGTGAGCCGTCACATATTGTATCAGATTGTCCATATCGAACCTCCCCGGTAAATATGGATGTATCTTATTGCAATATTTATGCGAAATCCAGTATTTCTTTCACCTTGACAAACATTGATGCGGGCGTTTACAGTTTCAGAAGAGGAAAATCATCATGAGGTCTTATTTTGATTAAAGTGGCGTTATCCACACTCGGATGCAAGGTCAATCAGTACGAATCAGCGGGCATTCTTGAAGCCCTTGATACAACGCTTTTTTCCATCGTCCCTTTCAACACAAAGGCTGATTGCTATATTATCAATACTTGCACCGTCACGGGCAGAACGGATTATCAATCAAGGCAGCTCATCAGGAGGGCCATTAAAACCAATCCCGATGCTTCAATCATCGTGACGGGTTGTTACGCCCAAATCACCGCCGAAGAGATAGCCCGGATACCGGGTATCACCCTGATTACGGGGACGGCAGAAAAGGAAAAAATCCCTTGTCTCCTGAAGAAGATGGCAAAGGGCAACCCACAGATTATCGTGGGTGACATCGGTCAGGTTCACCATTTTTCCGGCCTTTCCCCGAAAAATTTTCCCGGACACACCCGGGCGTTCCTGAAGATTCAGGATGGTTGCAACAGTTACTGCAGTTACTGTATCGTTCCATATGCGAGAGGCCGGAGCCGGAGTCTTCATGAGGAGGAAGTGATCAACCAGATCGAAACCCTGGCCCGGTCCGGTTACAGAGAAATCGTTCTCACCGGGATCCATCTTGGTATTTATGGCCAGGATCTGCTTCCCCCTTCAACCCTTCTCAATATTCTGAGACACGTGAACGCCAACGGGACAGTGGAAAGATTGCGTCTCAGTTCTATTGAAATAACGGAAGTTTCCGATGATATTATACGTCTGATGGCGGATTCCGCCACAATCTGCCGACACCTTCATATTCCTCTCCAG
Source organism: Deltaproteobacteria bacterium (assembly GCA_037143735.1). GTDB lineage: Bacteria > Desulfobacterota > Syntrophia > Syntrophales > UBA2185 > JAPLJQ01. Next base: position 5,625 of record JBAWYD010000035.1, on the reverse strand, counting down.
AGCGGCGATGACAGAACCCTCGTTGCCATGATGAGGAGTTACGACGCTGCCTTTTTCAGGAGCCGTCTGGAAGAAATTTACCGCGCCATGCCTGATATAGCCATTGGTCTTGACGTGATGGCCGGATTCCCCGGAGAGGGGGAGGAAGCATTTGAAAACACACTGCTCCTGATTGATGCGTTCCCCGTTGCCTATATCCACGTCTTTCCCTACTCAGACCGCCCCGGCACGGCGGCTTCACGTCTCCCCGGTGCAGTCAGGGAAGACGAAAAGAAAAAGCGGGTAAAAATATTGAGGGACATCGGGCAAAAGAAAAGAAACGCCTTCGCCGAGAGATTCATGGAGAAAAAACTCTCCGTTCTCGTTGAAGACAAAAAAGACAGGATTACAGGATTTATGAAGGGGTATTCTGACAGTTATATCCCCGTTTTGATCACTGACGGAGATTTCAGTCTCTCCCGTCAAATCGTGAATGTTATTCCCGATTATGCCCGGGAGGGCAGACTGTTTGGAAGGACAGCGAATCATGACGGATGAAAGGGTTTTAACGCTTTGTAATCTTCAACGAAAACTGTCATATGATTTCAATAACATCGGTCTGCTGGACAACGCCCTCATTCATCGATCCTTTGTCAATGAGAATCCGGCACTGTCATGTAAAGACAACGAAAGGCTCGAGTTCCTGGGAGACGCCGTCATCGGGCTTTGCACCAGCGATATCCTGATGAAAAAATTTCCCGACTACACGGAAGGCCAGCTTTCCAAAATCAGAGCGTCTATTGTAAACGAACATTCCCTGGCCGACATTGCCAGAAAACTTACCATAGGAGATTACCTTCTCTTGGGCAAAGGGGAAGAAACGTCGGGAGGAAGAACAAAACCATCCATTCTTTCGAATGCTTTTGAAGCCCTTACAGCGGCTATATATCTCGATTGCGGGTTTGAAAATACATATGCCTTTATAAAGGCGGTCTTCGGGCCCCTGATTGAAGAAGGAACAAAAACGGCAATCTACAGTGATTATAAAACAGCGGCGCAGGAAATCTGCCAGAACCGGTTTAAGGATATACCCAAATACATGCTGACTAAAGAATCGGGACCTGACCATGATAAGGTCTTTGAAGTCCGTCTCTCCTTAGCCGGGAACATCACGACGACAGGTACAGGAAAGAGCAAGAAAGAAGCGGAGCAGCAGGCTGCGAAAAAGGCACTGGAAACATTACAGAAAAACGAAACCAAAATCGAAGCCGGGGAGGATGGGTTATGCAAATGATCATTCCCATCTTCATAATGCATAGGGGCTGTCCTCATCGATGCATCTTCTGCAATGTCCGGAAGACGGCAGGAAATCAACCGGAGAAGATTTCTGAAGAAGCATTCTGTGAAACCGTAAATAAGTATTTGGAGAGCACGAAGGTGACGCCTAATCGCGTCCAGATTGCCTTTTATGGCGGGAATTTCACAGGAATGGAAAAAGGCGAACAGATCGAACTTTTGAAATTTGCCAGGCCTTTCATAAAAAAGGGGCTTGTCAACGGCATTCGAATCTCAACCAGACCCGACTGCCTTGATGCCGAATGTCTGGACATGCTCAAGTCATTCCATGTGACAACCGTTGAAATCGGTGTACAGTCACTGGCGGATGACGTTCTGGTTCTTGCCAAAAGAGGCCATACGTCTGCTGATGTCGCAGATTCAATGAAAATGCTCAAACAACGGGGATTTGAAACGGGGATGCATCTCATGGTCGGACTTCCCGGAGATACCCGTGCCTCCTTTGAACATACCGTCGAGAAGACCATTGCCCTGCAACCGGATTCCGTCAGGATTCATCCCACCCTTGTCCTTGAGGACACTGATCTGGCAAAAGCCTATCTCAACGGGACGTATACTCCGTTAAGCTTCGCTGAAACGATCGAGATCTGTAAATTCGCCGTGAGGAGATTTGATGAAGCCTCTATCCCCGTCATCCGGCTCGGACTGTACACGACGCGGGAAATGGAAGAGCCGGGGAGTATCCTTGCCGGCCATCATCATCCCGCATTCCGCTCCCTTGTGGAGGAATCCCTTTATTATGATATGGCCTCATCATTGCTCGACTCGCAACTGGTCAGAAACAAAGCGGTCACCTTTGTCCTTTCACCCAGAGACGTCTCAATCTTCCGGGGACAGAAGAACAGAAATTTACATAGAATCAAGAAACATTTCGACCTGGCGGAAATAAAATTGTCGGTTGAACCGCACCGGTCACGAAGGTCCCTGGGAGTCATCGTCCATGACGGGGTACTGAAACCGGATTTTTCCGACAACCTATAGCAAGGAGCATCCATTGTTCAAATCGGGATTCATCGGCATTATCGGCAGACCGAACGTGGGTAAATCGACCCTTCTGAACGGTATCATGGGCGAAAAGATTGCCATCACCACCCATAAACCGCAGACAACGAGAAACAGGATTATGGGCATCAGGAACATGGATAACGGACAATTGATCTTCCTCGATACGCCGGGCATTCATAAAGCATCTACGCCGCTGAATCAATACATGGTCACGGCAGCAATGGACACCTTCAGAAGCGCCGACGTCCTTCTCTTGATCGTGGAAGCTTCCGCAGGCGTTCATCGCGACGATGACGCCATCATCCATTCTCTCAAGAACATCAGGGTGCCCGTTATTCTGACCATCAACAAGATTGACCTTGTGCAGAGAAAAGCTGTCCTTCCTGTCATAGATGCATTTCAAAAGCTCTTTTCTTTTGTTGACATCATACCCATTTCTGCCTTGAGCGGTGACGGGGTATCCATTCTCGTCGAACACATATGGACCCTCCTCCCCGAAGGTCCCCGGTACTTTCCAGAAGATATGATGACCGACCGCACCGAACGGTTCATCGCGGCAGAAATCATCCGGGAAAAAATTACCCTTTTAGCCCATCAGGAAATCCCCTATTCAATAGCCGTTATGGTGGATTCGTTCAAAGAGGATGAGGAGAAAAACCTGATCCGCATTCAGGCAACCATCAACGTGGCGAAAGACTCGCAGAAAGGCATTCTCATCGGTAAAAAAGGCTCCATGCTCAAAGAGATCGGCAAACGGTCGAGGATGGAGATGGAAAAATTCTTTGCCTCCCGGATTTACCTGGAACTTTTCGTCCGGGTGCAGAGGGACTGGACGCACGACCCGAAAATGCTCCGGGAATTCGGATATGCAGACAAAGCGTAAAGACATGAGGATATGATCAAGTGAAACCAGTTATTGCCATTATCGGCAGGCCCAATGTGGGGAAATCGACGCTCTTCAACCGCCTGTCCGGGAAAAACAAAGCCATCGTGATTGATGAGCCCGGCGCCACAAGGGATCGGAACTATGCCGATTGCACGTGGTATGATAAGGAATTCATCCTCATCGACACCGGCGGATTTGAACCTGTGTCCACAGAAAAAATCCTTATCCAGATGCGTGAACAGACAGCCCTTGCCATGGAAGAAGCAGATATTATCATCTTTCTCATGGACGGCAGAGACGGGTTGACACCGTCTGACAAGGAAATAACACAAATCCTCAGGCAGATAAAGAAACCCCTGTTTTTTGCCGTCAACAAGATCGACGGATTAAAGCATGAAAATCTTGCATACGAATTTTATCAGCTCGGAATTGAGACGCTCTATCCCCTCTCCGCCCAGCACGGGGAAGGCATGTACGAACTTATGGATGACGTGGCGAAATTTCTGCCGGGCACGGCTGAAACAGATCAGATCCCGGAAGAACGGCTCAGGATTGCCGTGCTTGGAAAACCCAACGTCGGCAAATCCTCCCTGGTCAATAAAATCCTCGGCTACGAAAGAACCATTGTGAACCCCACACCAGGCACTACAAGAGATGCCATAGACACACCTTTTGAACTCAATCAAAAAAAATATCTTTTAATTGATACGGCGGGGATACGGCGCAAAAGCAGAATAACCCGCGTCCTTGAAAAATACAGCATCGTTCAGGCCCTGAAGGCCGTCAACCGTTGCGACATTGCCCTGCTTCTTATTGATGCAGAGGAAGGCATGACGGAACAGGACGCCAAGATCGCCGGTTTGATCATTGAAAGAGGCACTGCCTGTATCCTCGTTATCAACAAATGGGACATCATTGAAAAAGATAATGATTCGGTGGGTAATTATGTGAGGGATATCAAGGATAAAGTCAAATTTATGGATTACGCACCCATCATTTTCGTTTCCGCCCTGTCGGGGCAGAGAGTGCTAAGGATATTTGATATCATTGAAACCGTTTATCAACAGTACACAAAACGGGTTCCTACCTCCGATCTGAACAGGGTTGTGAGAGAAATCATCGAATCGAGACCGCCTCCCCGTCATCAGAACAAGGCAAACCCCTTTAGTTTCATGACCCAGGCGTCCGTCGCCCCGCCTACCTTTATATTTTTCGTTCGAGAACCGAAGGCTGTTCACTTCTCATACCAGCGCTTCCTGACCAACCGCATCAGGGAAGCATTCGGTTTCGATCAGGTGCCGATCAGGATGATCTTCAGGAATAAACACCGTTAAAAACGGGCCTGATTATCATCAACTCAGCGCCATTTCTCTAACGCATGAAGTGATGCCGAACGAATTAGTACCGCACCATAAGCTCTCATCTGTTCAGTATTTGGGGTCGGGATAGCAGCGGAACAATTTTATACGCAAAGGAACTCAGGTGCATTTAATTTGGGACAAAAATATCTTGATTCCGAGCCGCTACAATTAATTAGCCAAGTGCTGACAGTCCTTTACGATCAATGAGATCAAGAAGCCTCTGCGCTGGGCCACTTGGTTTTTTTAGTCCATACTCCCATTGCTGCACCGTTGTTTTGCCGATGCCAAGAATGGTAGCAAACACGGCTTGGCTAACATGGTTAGCTGTCCGAATGCGCCGGATGTCTTCAGGCTGGAATGGCCGTTGCGGTGGCAAGCAAAGCGCATCTATCTTGCGCATGGTAATTTCGTCCATGGCTCCAACCTTGAACAAGTCGCGTGCCATTTCGTTCGCAATGTCAAGTATTTCACTCATGATATTGTACCTCCCATATCGAGCCGCTCGTCAACAGTTCATCAACTTGTCCATCGGTTGCTGACAGGAAAGACTCAGCAGCTAAACTTAAAGCAGCTTCTTCCCTGTCTGAAATGTTCGCCCTGTCAGTCTTTGCAAAGGCGTAAAGAAATATGATTCGTTCCGAGTTTGGCTTTTTATATCCTACGATTGTTCGATATCCTCCACGTTTACCGCCGCCTGTCCATGCTAAACCGTTTCTTGAACAGGCAGCCGCCAAGATCGGCGTCATACCTACCTGCGGCAATTCCAACCGCTGCGTTGTACAGGGCAGCGTCCAGGATGTTCTCTCTACGTGCCCAGCGGTTGAACCATTTGTTTTTAAACACTCGCATCGTGCATAACTGTATCACTTAGTGGGACAGCATGCAAGTCTTTTTTGACTGAAATGGGCAATCGATCAATTAAAATGTGAGACGAGCCAGAGCCTGCTGCCACCTACGAGTCCTTACTCTCATCGTACATTGACGGGTGAGTATTACTGTCTGAAAGGGAGGCCCCTTGCGGGAGAAGTCCCTTCTTGT
>JBAWYD010000034.1:0-21143 GCA_037143735.1 Deltaproteobacteria bacterium | reverse complement strand
TCGTTCTCCTGAAAGATATAATCTGCGCCGCAGTCTTTTCTCCTATACCGGGAACCAATATTAAATCACGGGAGCTGGCCTGATTAAGATCGATGGGAATATCGAGCATCAATTTAGTTGCGCCGCTCATTTCCGTGATGTCCGGACGCCCTCCTGGTTTGATTTCAATGCTTTTACCCGTTGATAGCTCCGTGTCCAGGATTTCTCTATCCAAAATGCCCGCATCAACGATACCGGCGGTCTTCAGCGCATCCGATACGCTTGATTTCTCTTGCAAAAAATAGATGCCGTTAAAACGGGTATCACCGGCGATCTCAACAATAACCGGTCCGGCTTTTTTATCACCGTGTATTAAAATGGCATGAGGATGGTTTTGATACGATGAAAACAAATAGACGGAAAAGTAGGCAATCAGGGTAAATACAACCAGGATGACGGCCCCTTCAAGCTGTTTTTCCGTAATGTGCATGATCTTATAATTTATGACTTTTTATCCAACCCGAAGGCATCATGAAGCGCGGAAACGGCAAGTTCCGTGTATTTGGCCTGGACCACACAGGATATTTTTATTTCCGAGGTGCTGATCATCAGGATATTGATTCCTTCCTTTGCAAGCGTTGAAAACATTTTTGCAGCCACCCCTGAATGACTTACCATTCCGACTCCTATGATAGATATCTTTGCAACGTCATCGTCAACTTCCACTTTTGTGGCGCCAATATCTTTCGCTATGTCTTCGACAAACCTGTGCGCATTTCTGATCTCCTTACGCGATACCGTAAACGTGACATCCGTGTACCCGTCAATGCTTGCATTCTGGATAATCATGTCTACCACGATATTTTCATTGGCCAGCGGCGTAAACAATTGAGCTGCAATACCAGGCCTGTCGGGAACACGAACCACGGTAATTTTTGCCTGGTCTCGATCATATGTGACCCCGCATACCACTTCTTTTTCCATTTCCTCATCCTCCTTTGTTACAAGCGTCCCCTCTCCGTCAGAAAAAGACGACTTTACATAAACAGGCACTTCATACTTCTTTGCAAGTTCGACGGATCGCGGCTGAAGAACTTTTGCTCCTGTTCTCGCCATTTCAAGCATCTCGTCATAGGATATCTTGTCGAGTCGTCTCGCTTTGCCGCAGATATTGGGATCCGTCGTATAAATGCCATCCACATCGGTATAGATATCGCACACTTTTGCCTTCAGTGCAGCCGCAAGAGCGACGGCGCTCGTATCGGAGCCACCCCGCCCGAGAGTCGTGATATTGTTTTCCTGATCAACGCCCTGAAACCCTGCAACGACAACAATAACACCCTCCTGAAGCTCCCGCCTGATTACCTCTGTGTCAATTTTAATGATCCTGGCCTTCTTGTATGCCTGATCCGTCAGGATTTTTACCTGAAAACCCAGGAACGATTTTGCCCGGTATCCCATTTTATTTAATGTAATGCACAGCAGGGCAACGGTAACCTGTTCACCCGTGGAAATGAGAGCGTCATATTCCCTTTCCTGCGGATCATCCGTTATTTTATGTGCCAGTTGAATCAGCCTGTCCGTCTCACCCGCCATTGCCGATAATACGACAACAACGTCATGACCGGCATCCCTGGTCATGATGATCCTCTTTGCAACATTCTCGATCCTTCCGAGATCGGCTACCGACGTGCCGCCATATTTTTGCACGACAAGGCCCATCTGTTAATAACCTCCATTTTTAAGAGCATTTGAAATGTTTAACAACCTTTCATCACTGCCGGAGATCACCATCTTTCTCGTATTCTCATCAAGATGCGTAAGCGAAATAAATATCGTTTCATCCGGAAGAATATCACTCGCTTTTTCAGCCCACTCGATCACACTGACGCCTTTCCCGAAAAGATACTCCTCATATCCCAGGTTTATCATGTCCAGAAAACTTTCCAACCGATACAGGTCAAAATGGTAGAGCGTAAGTCTGCCCGGATATTCGTTAATGAGGGTAAATGTCGGACTTGTTATCTGATACTGTTCCGATACGCCAAGCCCTCTGGCGATGCCCTTTGTCAGGTACGTCTTTCCTGTCCCGAGGTCGCCCGAGAGGGCAACAATATCTCCGGCATTTAAACTTTCCCCGATGATCCTGCCGATAAAAAACGTGTCTTCAGAGTCCCTGGAGATTAGAGTCACTAAAAGCGGAACACGATTCATGTTTTATTTCTCAAGGATGACAACGGCGCTCGCATGGTTCCTTGTATGGGTGAGGCTGACATGAACGGCTGTGACCCCGGCTTCACGAAGCACTTCCTCTGCCCGATTGTGGAGCTTCAGGTGGGGGCTTCCCCGCTCATTATTGATCAGCTCGATATCCTTCAAACCCACCCCCATGCCCAATCCTATACCCAGGGATTTCAGAAATGACTCCTTCGCCGCGAATCTGGCTGCATAGTGGATGGCCGGGAAAGCTTTTTTCTGACAATAATCGATTTCATCATGCGAATATACCTTTCCAATAAATCGGTCGCCCCATTTTTCAAGGATCTTCTTAATTCTTATGACATCGACCAGATCTGTGCCTACCCCGTAGATCATGTAACTTACGCCCTGACAATGGCATCGGCCATTGCTGCAACCTTTTTCATCGCACCGACATCATGTACCCTGACGACATTTGCCCCATTCATGATGGCAGCGGTTACGGCAGCGGCCGTGCCCTCTTCCCGATTCGACGGTTCTCCTCCGGTTATCCTGCCGATGAATGCCTTTCGGGAAACACCTGCTACAATCGGTCTGCCAAGAATTCTGAGCTCGGATAGTTTTTTCAAAAGTCTCAGGTTGTCATCCCCTGTCTTTCCGAACCCGAAGCCCGGATCAATCAAAACCCTCTCCAACGGAATACCCGATGAATGGGCATCTGCCATTTTCTTTTTCAAATATTCAATGATATCGCCACAAATCGATCCGTAGGATAGATCCCCTTTCTGCATGTCTTGGGGTTTGCCACGCATATGCATGAGAACCACCGCCGCTCCCGTTTGAGCAATTACAGACGGCATCTGATCATCGAATGTCATGGCGCTGATGTCGTTAACGATCTCTGCGCCGTATTCGATAGCCTCTCTGGCAACTTCCGACTTTGTGGTATCAACGGAAATGGGCACATGGACTTGAATGGACAGGGCTTTAATCACCGGAACGACCCGTTCCATCTCATCTTCAGTGGATATGGCCTCTGCGCCGGGCCTTGAAGATTCTCCGCCTACATCAATGATATCCGCACCATCTTCAACCATCTTCAGCCCCTGTTTAACGGCATCTTCCGGTGAACGGAAACGTCCGCCGTCAGAAAAAGAATCCGGTGTCACGTTTAAAATTCCCATGATCAGGGTACGTTCTCCAATGATCATTTCCCTGTGGTATGTCTTTAAAATAAAATGGTCTTTTTCGATATTCGTCAGAAGTTGTTTAATGGCATTGTATATGTTGACCAAACCGAAGGGCTGGGAGGAAATTTTATCGGCAAAACGATTAATCTGTTTTACCGTTCCCATGATGACAACATCCGTTTCCTTTACGCTGCATGATACCGAATATCTCGAAACAGCAGCATCTCCGCCAATTGAAAGCATCTCTTGTTTGATGATATTCGCTACCTTACATTCAACTCCTTCAAGTAAAATATTAACGTTTAACATTTTAAACAGCATCGCTTCTATGCCGTAAGGATCAACCTCTATCTTCTTCAAGACCTCCGCCGCTTCGAATGACGATTTCAAGTGCAGACATCTCAAGCGGTAATTTCTTGAGTTTTCTCTTCGCATGTCTCCTCTGAACTTATCCCGATGATCTGATCAATTTCTGTGGCATTTAAAACCTCTTTTTCAAGCAATTCCGAGGCAAGGCGGTCAAGAACATCCACATGATCGGAGAGAAGCCGTTTTGCTATTTCATAACGTTCTGAGACGATTCGGGATATCTCCTTATCGATGCGCTCCGCTGTTGCTTCGCTGTAATCCTTATGGGGGGACGCAAATTCGCGGCCCAGAAATATCTGTTCTTCTTTTTTCCCGTAGCTGAGCGGTCCCATTTCATCACTCATGCCCCATTCGCAAACCATCTTCCTGGTAATGTTTGTCGCACGCTCGATATCATTGCCGGATCCGGTGGTAAAGTCTTTCAGAATCAGCTCTTCTGCCGCCCTCCCCCCTAAAAGGATGGTTATATTGTTTAAAAGATATTGCTTGGGATATGTGTGTTTTTCATCCACAGGCAACTGTTGCGTCACTCCCAAAGCCATGCCTCTCGGGATGATCGTGACTTTGTGTATCGGATCGCTTCCCGGCAACAGCCTTGCGACGAGCACATGACCTGATTCATGGTACGCCGTATTTTTTTTCTCCAGATCGCTGATCACCATACTCCTTCTTTCCGCACCCATGAGCACCTTGTCTTTGGCAAACTCAAAATCACTCATGGTGACTTTATCCTTTCCCGTTCTTGCTGCATAAAGCACAGATTCATTGACAAGATTTTCAATGTCAGCGCCGGAAAAGCCCGGCGTGCCCCTGGCTATCACGGCAAAAGCTATATCATCCGCCAGGACAGTATTTTTAGTATGCACCTCTAATATTTTTTCTCTTCCCTTGACGTCCGGCAGGGGAACGACAACCTGTCTGTCAAATCGACCAGGGCGCAGCAGGGCGGGATCAAGGACATCCGGCCGGTTGGTTGCTGATACGAGTATAACCCCTTCATTCGATTCGAAACCGTCCATTTCGACAAGGAGTTGATTTAAGGTCTGTTCCCGTTCATCATGTCCGCCGCCCAGGCCGGCCCCTCTATGCCTCCCTACTGCATCGATCTCATCAATAAAAATGATACAGGGGGCACTCTTTTTCCCCTGATCAAAGAGATCCCTTACACGGGACGCCCCCACTCCGACAAACATTTCAACAAAGTCGGACCCGCTGATACTCAGGAAGGGAACCTCCGCTTCTCCGGCAATGGCCCTGGCAAGAAGCGTTTTCCCTGTACCGGGCTGCCCGACAAGGAGCACCCCCTTGGGTATTCTCGCGCCAAGCCTCGTAAATTTTTTGGGGTCCTTCAAGAAATCAATGATCTCTTCAAGTTCGGCCTTTGCCTCATCAATCCCGGCAACATCCGCAAAGGTAACCTTCTTTGACTTATCCGTTATAAGTCTGGCTTTGCTTTTTCCGAAAGCCATGGCCTTTCCTCCGCCGGCCTGCATCTGACGCATAAAGAATATCCAGACGCCGATCAGGAGCAGCATGGGAAACCAGGAAACCAAAACGTTCATATACCAGGGAGAGTCATCGGCAGGTTTTACCGCAATCCGAACCCCCTTGTCTTTTAGCAGCGTGATGATTCCAGCATCTTTCGGAGCATAAGTTTTAAAATTTTTCCCGTTGTTCAATTTCCCCGTGATACCTTCTCCCTGGATGGTAACATCAACAACCTGCCCCTTTTCCGTATAGCCCACAAAATCGCTATAGATGATATTTTCCTGTGTGCTCTTCGGCTGGTTAAACAGATGATACAACAGCACAAATACAAGGCTTATCACCAGCCAGAGGGCGATATTTTTCTGTAATGAATTCAAAATTTATACTCCTTCTACATAACCGGCTTAATACCGTTCGATAAAATGTATATCCACATCAACGGAATGATTGTTTCATCCCTTACAATAACATGGGACTTATTTCAAACTATTTCTACCTTTAAGAATTTTCTCGATTTATTTGTAATTTTAACGCGTTCACTCAATCTCATTCCCGCTATCCAGACGACGGATTTCCCATCCACAAGAAGAATCGTTTCCCCTCGCTGCCGCTTCGGCACTTTTCTGTCAATAAAATAGGACTTTAATTTCATTGTCCCTTCCATGCCCAGGGGCTGAATTCTATCTCCCGGCCTGATAGTTCTTACTACAAGAGGCGGAATGATTTTCTCATAATCCATATAGACAATGTTCGAATGGCCTGATGCAACTTCTTGCGGTTGCTGAATCAGGTCAAACGTCATGGTCACACCCAGTTCCTGAATATTTACCGCATCGGGGATGGATACGTTATAAGAAAGATTCATCGTCTTCTCATTCAGGCAGGCTGGATGGGAACCGGTGCTATTTTTATCCTGTCTGCCGAAACACAGCCAATCATATTCGCACCATACATGAATTCCGGATGGCAAATTCAACCGTCCACCGGGCATGTCGCTATCAGCCAGATCAATAACCGCTGTAATATGAACATTTCCAATACCCTTCCCTGACGTACTTAATTTTTCCAGAAGGTTTTTTATCATCCTGTTTTGTATTGCAGGATGTTGATTTCCGAGATCAGATCTTTTAATTTTTATTTGTTCACCAGATAAATGTAAACAGGCGTTCTCAATAAGGTTTCCGGTCACCGTTTTCATGTAATCATTTTCGAGACGAAATATTTCGGCCATGATGCTCAGATTTTCTTCCAGGCGAGGATTAAATTCCTTCTTCAACGCCGGTATGAGACTGTGCCTGATCCTGTTTCTCAGATAAATATTGCTGTCATTCGATGAGTCCGTCATGTAAGGGACCTGATGCTCTTCGATGAATGCACTAACTTCCTCTTTCCTTACGAAAAGAAGCGGCCTGATAAACATGCTGTCCCTTACGGGCAACATTCCTTTCAAACCATCCGCTCCGCTTCCTCTTAATAAATTCATGATTACCGTTTCTGCCTGATCATGCAGATGATGTCCCAGAGCGATCTTTTGAGCCCCATATGTCTGTGCAGCGTAACTCAGAAAACGGTACCTTTCTTCTCTCCCGATATCCTCTGTTGATTTTCCAGCCCCCCTTTTCAGAGAGGGAACATGAATTTTCCTGCTCTCAAATTCAATGCCCATAGTATGGCTGAATTGCCTTACAAACGTTTCTTCCCGATCAGCATCATCCCCCCGAATCCCGTGATTAAGGTGCGCCGCGATCAACGTAAGTCTGTATTCGCCGGAAATCATATCGAGAACCTTCAGCAGGGCCATGGAATCCTTTCCACCGGAAACAGCCACGATGACCCGATCCCCCATGTCGAGCATGCCATATTTTTGAACAGCTTTTTTAACTTTTTTAATCATGATTCATTATGGGAACGACGCATCATCTGAATAGATTTTTTAATTCCGGGATATACCCTCAATATATACATCTACCGATACAATTACAAGATGTGAGACCGTTGATAATCTGCCATTCACATCATGCCTGTGTGAAGGGGTATCTGTAATGGTGCAAATCCTGTTGACTGTATCATGCAGTTAGTGATATACGGTGAGCCTCCGCTTGGATCCACGATGAAGGGACTGAGACGGAATGGTCAAAAAAGAGCACTGATTCTTAAGGCCTTCCGGCATTTGTCCGGGAGGCCTTTTTTGATTATTTTATCGGGAACTCTGGACTGTCGAGCTATAAGTCATGGATAATCGGGAATCCGAAAAAAACACCGTCGCTATTCTGGGCCTCGGCAAGGTAGGCACAGCATGCGGCTATCTTCTGAAAGCAGCGGGATATCCTGTCGTCGCTGTTGCGAGCCGGTCTCAAACCTCTCTCAATCAGGGCATCGCCTACACGGGTGGCGAACCCTTTACGCGTTTTTCCGAAGCAGCAATGCGTGCAGAATGCATTTTTATCACGACATCTGATGATGCCATCATGTCAATCTGTGAAGAAATATCAAAAGAAGGATGTTTAAGACCCGGCAAAAAGGTCATTCACATGAGCGGGGCCGGGGGACTTGATCTTCTGGATGCAGCACGAACATCAGGCGCCAATGTGGCGAGCATCCATCCTCTTCAATCTTTCGCGGATGTGGAAGCAGCCATCAGAAATATCCCGGGAAGCACTTTTGGAATTACCGCACAGGAGGAAATCAGGAACTGGTCGATTCGGATCGTTAGAGACATGGGAGGGAATCCTTTCTTTGTTTCAGAGGAAGACAAGCCTCTTTATCATACCGCAGCCTGCATGGCTTCGAACTACCTGACAACCCTGATTCATACGGTTGAACAAATTTATCAGTCTTTAGGATTGAGCCATGATGAGGCTATCCATGCTTTCTGGCCTCTTCTCAGAGGCACCCTGAGAAACATTGAACAGAAGGGAACTGTGTCTGCTTTGACCGGTCCGGTTGCACGGGGTGATATGGGAACCATCAGAAAACATATGAAGGCTCTTCACGATAAACTGCCTGTCTATTTAGAGGCCTATTGTGCCATGGGAATTCTTGCGGCAGATCTCGGATTGGAGAAGAAGGCTCTGTCTGAGGAACAGGCCGAGACCATAAAAAAAACGCTGAGAGGAGGTTCGGTAAATGAGTAAACAGATCACCACGAACAGGATAACGACTGCCGTTATCCGGGACAGGAAAAAAAAGGGTGAAAAAATAACCATGCTGACAGCCTATGATTATCCCACAGCTCTCATTGTTGATGAGGCGGGGACAGACATCATTCTTGTAGGAGACTCGCTGGGTATGGTTGTCCTCGGCTATGACAGCACCCTTCCGGTTACAATGGAAGACATGATTCATCACACAAAAGCAGTGTCCAGGGCTACGAAACACGCCATGGTTGTTGGAGACATGCCCTTTATGTCCTACCAGGTTTCTATCGAGGATGCCATGTACAATGCCGGTCGCTTCCTTCAGGAAGCCGGTGCACAGGGGGTCAAGCTCGAAGGCGGACGAGAAGTTGCGGAACTTACACGAAGAATAACATCTGCAGGCATTCCTGTTATGGCACACATCGGACTCACCCCCCAGTCCGTTCATCAGTTCGGTGGATACAAAATTCAGGGAAAGGAAGATGAGGCGGCAAAAAGAATTCTGGAAGATGCTAAAATACTGGAAGAAGCGGGAGCGTTTTCCATCGTTCTGGAATGTGTGCCCGCCAAACTTGCCGGTATGATAACCCAATCTCTATCAATCCCGACCATTGGTATCGGGGCAGGAATAGCGTGTGACGGACAGGTTCTTGTTGTTCATGACGTGCTGGGAATGTTCGAAAAATTTACACCGAAATTTGTCAAAATATACGGCAATCTTAATGAATCCATGAAAGACGCCATAAAGCAATATCTTGATGAAGTCAGGGGCGGTCTCTTCCCGGAGAATAAGCACTCATTCTGAAGGGTTATCAAGACTGCCTGTCAATTCTGATAGACAACGATGTTTGCTTTTGCCCGTAACTTTTTTACGAGATCTTCAAAGGTTTCCTGCTGTTTCTGCTGCTGCAGAAAAGCCGTGATTTTTGCCTTCGTGGTTTCATCAAGGCTCATCGTCTTGGGACTGAGATGCTCCAGTACCTGGATGATGTGATAACCGTAATTGGTTTCAACGACAGGCCCGATGGCGTTCTTTTCCTGTGCAAAAGCGGCACTTTCAAAGGGTTTGACCATTTCCCCCCGTGAAAATATTCCGAGATCTCCCCCATTGTTTTTGCTGGGACAGTCGGAATTATTTTTTGCCACTTCAGCAAAATCGGCGCCTGCAATAATTTGTTTTCGCAGGGTTTCCGCCTTGGATTTCTTTTCGGCCACTTTTTTATCATCATCCCCTGCAGCTTTAGCGATCAGGATATGCCTTACATGGACGGATTCCGGTACGGTAAACTTATCTTTGTTTTTCTGATAAAATTTGGAGATTTCCTTCTCCGTCGGTTTTGCCTTGCTCGCTTTTTGTGAGAGAACAAGCTTGTTGATTTTAATCCCGAAACGGATTTCTTCATACATCATTTCTTTGGTAATTTTATTCTTTTTCATCAGGTCTTCCATGGTCATCCCTTGAGGCAGGCTGCTCTTGAGACGTTCCACGGCTTCTGAAACCTCCTGCTCGCCGGCGGTGATCTTCACCCTGCTCACCTCATTGGCAAGGATGGTCCTTACGGTAAAATCATTAATGATCTGCTTGCGCATCTCATTCTTTGCTTTTTCCATCTGCGCTTTTGGAACCTGCCCTTTGATCGCCGCCATTTTTTTTCTGATTTCAGAATCAAGATTACCCTGGGTCAGTTTCGACCCATCCACATCAATAACAACGGCAGCGGCACCCGTCGGTGCATCGGCAGACGGCGTGGCAGGAACTCCTGCCTGCGGAGCGACTTGTTGTGCAACGGGTTGTTCTTGATCACTTGTTATTCCCGCTTTTTTTTCTTCCTTTGAACCGCAACCAATGATGGAAAATAGCAATAAACAGAGCACCGCCAGGATGAGACATATATTTTTCCGGCAACCCATGATGGAACCTCCATGATTTACAATTATATTCACAAATTTCATGTTTTCTATTTCCGCCTCATCTTATCTGAAAAAAAATCGAATTGCGGTAATATCTTTTGCAAGATGGCGGAGTATATTTAAATGTGTAACCGACGTCAATCATTTAATGATCTTATCAGACATCTTTTCAAGAGTGCTTTCATCGCGTCATAATCAGCGCCGGGCGTCCAGTGAATTTCAATGCCCTGTTTTTCCATTCTCCTGAACCATGTTTCCTGTTTTTTTGCATACTGATGAATCCGGGTATTAAGTATTTGGAACATGTCGTTGTAACGGATCTTCCCCTGGAGATAGAGCCCGACATAACGATATTCGAGACCAAAATAATCGAGCTTTTCCCACACAATGCCGGATTCATGAAGCCGCTTGACCTCTTCGACCATGCCTGATGCAAGCCTCTCCCTGAGACGGTCCGTAATTCGCCGGCGCAGGACAGACCTTTCCCATCTGATCCCTATGACCAGGGGGGCGATGGAAGGCGCCGAAGGGTTGTCTCTCCCTTCATGAATCTTCATATGTTCCGCAATTTCAATGGCACGGATCAATCTTTTCCGGTCCAGAAGGTCGGTCGTATTGTGCACTGCAGGGTTGAGATCAAGAAGCTTCTTAACCATCATTTCCATATCCGCTTCGTCGAGTTCCTTCCTGAGATGGGGATTTTCAGGCACAAATGACATCCGGTATCCTCTGAGAACTGATTCGATATAAAGCCCCGTTCCACCTGCCATGATCGGTATGACTCCCCGTGATGTCATTTCCGCAAAGCAGATGAAGAAATGTTTCTGGTACTCGAAAACATTGAATTCGTAGTCGGGGTCGACAATATCAATAAGATGATGGGGGACGGCGACACCATCAATAATGTAATCCCCCCTGTCCTTGCCGGTTCCGATATCCATACCACGGTAAACCTGTCGGGAGTCTGCCGATATAACCTCCGAACCTGTTTCTCTGGCTAAACGGGCAGCCATCCTGGTCTTGCCGGAAGCAGTTGGACCTAAAATGACAATTAGATTATAATTCATAAATTGTCTTGAAATTGGTGATCAACACGTGTAATCGAGTTGCGAATATGCAACGACAATTTTTAAGCTTTGCAAACCTCTCGCGATATGAAAGACAAGGGCCTTGATTTCCGGAAGGAGCCCATCCTTCCCTTGCTCCTGAAGATGAGCTGGCCTTCCATCACGGCAATGCTTGCGATGGCCGTCTATAATCTTATCGACACGTTCTGGTTAACCCGCTTCAGTACACAGGCTATTGCGGCGTTGACCATCTGTTTTCCCATCCAGATGATTTTCGGGGCCATTGGTGTCGGTACCGGTGTGGGCGCCGGTTCGTTTGCCGCACGGATGTTCGGAGCCGGCAAAGATGTAAAGGCCGAGCAAACAGCCGGACAGGTGATCATTCTGTCCCTGACTTTTGGATTTCTCATTATTTTCCTGACCTTGATGTATCCTGATTCAATCTTGCGCATCTTTGGCGCCACCGATGATATCCTTCCCCTTTCCAGACAATATCTCCTTACTATCGTATTCGGCTCACCGTTTTTATTGTTCATGATGATGTCGAACAACCTGCTCCGGGCCGAGGGCAGACCCAATACCTCCATGTTTGTCATCCTGACCATGTCTGTCATCGGCGCCATTCTTGACCCGATTCTTATTTTTGGATGGGGACCGTTTCCGCAGATGGGAATTTTGGGAGCCGCCATATCGGCTATTATTTCCTATGCAGTATCAGGATTTCTGTCATTTTACTATCTCCGGTCAAAATCATCCAAATATGACCTTAAATGGAAATATCTCATTCCTAACATGGCCATTATTTACGCCATCTATCAGACGGGATTTCCCTCCCTTATCATGAACCTGTTTTTTGGTCTTGTGCTGATCATCTATAATCACGTCCTCGGAAGCTTCGGACCTCTCGCCATAGCGACACTTGGTCTTTGCTTTCGTATCAACGGGCTTGTTGTTATGGTTCTGTTCGGCATCGGCCAGGGTGTCATGCCGCTGGTGGGTTTCAACGACGGCGCCGGGTTACATGACAGACTGATGGAAACGGTAAACGTTGCCGTTAAATTAACCGCTGTGCTTTGCACGGCGTCTTTCTTTCTTTTCGAAATCTTTGCTTATCGCATCCTCATTCTCTTCACCGATAATGTTCAATTGATCGAGATGGCCGTACCCGCTCTCAGAATATTTGCATTTATGCTCCTCATGATCGGTCCCAACCTGGTATGGATCAACATGTTCATCGGGCTCGGCAAAGGAATGACTTCCATGATTCTTTTGCTCATGAGGGACGCCCTGGTTCTGATACCCATGTTATTTATTCTTCCCCCGTGGTTCGGACTGAACGGCGTATGGATGGCGCAACCACTTTCCAATCTGCTGGCTTTTTTTATCATCCTTTTCTGGACAAAAAGGGAATTCCGCATCATTTCACAAAGGACTTAATTCAGGTATTAAGGTTTCATTCATGTGCATTTATCAACTGATCAATCCTGCTTCATAATCGATACAGCGGACACTGCATCCTTCCATATGGCAGGCTGCCATATGTCCCTCACCCCTGTCATTCAATGCCGGTGTCACATGATCACACACGTCCATCCTGAAAGGGCAACGAGGATGAAACGTACACCCTGCAGGAAGGTTGACCGCACTCGGCAAATCTCCATCGAGGATCATACGTTCTTTCTTTCTTCCCGGCTCCGGTACGGGTACAGCGGACAGAAGAGCCATGGTGTAAGGGTGAAAAGGATGTTCATAAAGGTCATGATTCCGTGCAAGTTCTACGATTTTTCCCATATACATGACAGCGATCCTATCGCTCATGTGCCGCACCACACTGAGATCGTGTGTAATAAACAGGTACGTCAGACCATATTCTCTCTGTAGATCTTTCAGCAGATTCAGTATCTGGGCCTGAATGGATACATCAAGGGCGGAAACGGGTTCATCGGCAATAATCAACGCTGGATTCAGGGCAATGGCCCTGGCAATACCGATCCGTTGCCTCTGTCCCCCGCTGAATTCATGAGGGTATCGATTCATCTGTTCCCTGCTGAGCCCGACCTGTTCCATCAATCTTGCGACCCGTTCTCCCCTGCCCTTCCTTTCATCGATGTCGTAAATCATGAGGGGCTCTCCTACGGTGCTGCCCGCTGTTCTTCTCGGGTTCAGGGATGCATACGGATCCTGAAAAATGATCTGCACTTTTTTTCGGTAATTTCTCAGAACATCACCGGAATATCTCAGGATGTCTTCACCTTCAAACAGAATTTCCCCTCCCGTCGGGTCATCGAGCCTCATGATCAGACGTCCGAGCGTCGATTTGCCGCATCCGCTCTCTCCAACAATACCAAGGGTTTCCCCCCGGTATATTTTTAAATCAACACCGTTTAATGCCTTGACCACAGCCCTTCGTCCCGATAAAAATCCACGCTGCACGTTAAAATGCTTTATCAGACCCTTAGTTTCCAACAAGACAGATTTCATTGTATTCATGAATAAATCCAGCAGCGTACCAATCTGCCGGGCCGTTTTTTCTTCAATTCCGGCGCCTGTTCTCTGCAAATGTCCATGACGTGGACGCATCTATCCTGAAAACGGCATCCCGCAGGCAGACGGAACATGTCCGGGACGGAGCCGGGTATTGTTTTCAGATACCCGTCGGGTAACGAATGACCGCTAATTTTCGGTGTTGATTCGAGTAATCCAACGGTGTACGGATGGAATGGATTCAGAAACAGTTCTGAAACAGAACTGTATTCTACAATTTGACCCGCGTACATGACGGCAACAATCTGAGCTGCTTCAGCAATGACTCCAAGGTCGTGGGTTATTAAAATGACAGAGCTTCCGACCTGCTTCTTCAGCCTGTCGATAAGATCGATAATCTGTGCCTGGATCGTTACATCAAGGGCTGTTGTAGGCTCATCAGCCAACATCAGTCGGGGATCACAGCAGAGGGCCATGGCAATCATGACCCTTTGTCGCATTCCTCCGCTCATCTGGTGGGGGTAGCTCATGGCGATGCTTTCAGGTGAGGGCATTCCCACAAGCCTCAACATTTCGACGGCGCGGTTCATCGCCTCAATTTTAGAGACACCCTTATGCAGTTTGATGCCTTCGGCAATCTGATCCCCGGCACGGATAACGGGGTTCAGTGAGGTCATGGGCTCCTGGAAAATCATGGATATTTCCTTACCCCGTATTCTCCGCATCTCCTCATCACCGAGGCTGAGGAGATTCCGTCCGTCATACAAAATCTCTCCGGAAACGATTTTCCCGGGCGGCGTCGGAACAAGCCGCATGATGGATAATGCCAGAACCGTCTTTCCACATCCGGACTCTCCCACAACACCAAGCGTCTCCCCGGTATTGACAACAAGGCTGACGTCATCAACTGCTGTTATCTTCCCATAATCCGTCAGGAATTGGGTCTTTAACGCCTTTACATCAAGAATTGGTTTATTTGCATCGTTCATGATGGGTTGATTTGTCGGCTCCAGTCTGTCAGGAACTGGACGAGAAGGCGAACACCGACACCGGACGCCCCCTTCGGAATGTAAGGTTTATCTTTTGTTAACCATGCCGGTCCTGCGATATCAAGATGCACCCAGGGATAGGGACCGACAAATTTGCTTAAAAAGGCAGCGGCAGTAATGGCGCCTCCCGGTCTTCCCCCGCTATTTTTATAATCCGCCGCATCGCCTTTGATTAACTCATGGTAATCTTCCCACAGGGGAAGCTCCCAGACCCTCTCACCCGTCAAATCTGCGGCAAGACGAATCTTCTGTTTCAGATCATCCGCGTTTCCCATCATTCCGGTGACATGTTCACCCAGAGCAATGACACAGGCTCCGGTCAGTGTTGCAAGATCGATGATGGCGGCCGGTTTATATCTTCCGGCGTATGTGAGGGCATCTGCCAGAATCAAACGGCCTTCCGCGTCCGTACTGATGATTTCAATTGTCTGTCCGGATAGTGACTTGATGATATCGCCCGGTTTATAAGCATTTCCTCCGGGCAGATTTTCCGCGGCAGGAACAAGGCCGACGACATTTACATTCAACCGCAACCCGGATGCAGCCATGATGGCTCCCATCACTGCGGCGCCGCCCGCCATATCCGATTTCATTTCATGCATCTTCTCCGCAGGCTTAATGGAGATTCCCCCGCTGTCAAAGGTCAACCCCTTCCCAACGAGGGCAATGAACGGGTCGTTCTTCTTCCCGCCACGATATTCAAGAATGATAAACTTTGCCGGTTCCTCACTTCCCCTTGCCACACCGAGAAGGGCCTGCATGCCCAATTTTTTCATTTCAGCAGGATTTAGAACTTCCAGTTTTACCTTCTTTTCCTTCCCAATTTTCCGGGCTTTATTCACCATGTCTGTAGGGGTCATCTCATTTGAGGGCATGGAAACCATGTCTCTGACAAAAGATACAGCCCTGCATATAGTCTGCGCCACCCCCACTGAGATATTGATCGCCCTGACAGTATCTTCACAATCATCAAGGATGACAAATCTCTTCAATTTCATGCCGTTATCATTTTTAATGGTCTTGAATGCCCTGAACTGATAAAGACCCAGATAGACGCCTTCCACAACGGCCTGAGTGACCTGTTCGAGCGGCCATTCCATCATGCCGGAATCAATGGACGTGTAAAATTCCTCCATGTTCAACGCCCTTGCCTCTCGGGCAGCCACAGCAAAGGCCCCTCTCAATTTTTCCAGGTTGAAGTCACTTTTTTTACCCAGTCCAACCAGAATAATCCGTTTTGCCGGGATACACCCCCTTGTATAAAGAATGGCTTTCTGAAAGAGTTTCCCATTAAAATCACCATTCTGCATAATCTCACTGATCGCCCCGTTACACGCTTCATCAAGCCTGCTTGCAGCACCTTCCAACGATCGCCCATCCTCAAAATGGGTCACAACCGCGGCTCCTGATAGATATTTCGCAATCATTCCTTTTTTTACGAGAATTTTCATTTCCAACTCCTGAATATTGAAGATCATTTCCCATCCTCCGGGGCCGTCATAGTGTATTCCCCATCAAGATGAAAATCATTTGATGAAAGTGGCGGGTAAAATAACACAGGTAACCAAAAAGTCAATTCATATTGCGATATTCCATAAAATGTTCCTTGACATTTAACCCATTTGAGCATAACGGTTAGAAAATATTTCTTCGGTAATTATTTCCATTGTATCCGTCACACGACAGGAGGACATATAATGGCTGCTTTTCTTTTTAAGCATACCGGTTCGGAAGAGCACAGAATTCGTTATAAGCTCATCATTATTGAGGCTCTGATATTTGCACCCTCCTTCTTGATTGTTGCCTATATTCTTTATTATGGCAATTACTTTCTGAGCCTTTCACATATCATTCTCCTTGCTATCGTCATTAGTCTCATCCTGACAGGCATGATCATCGTTCGTCAAATTTTTGTAAAAATTTCGGCGGTCGCGTCTGTCATGAAAAAAGTTGAATCCGGCGATTTAACGTCTCCGGACACTAAAAAAGACATCGCCGAGCTACACGATATCTCCGTATCCTTTAATCAACTTGTTCGAAATCCGGAACAAACCACAGGAGCGTTGGGTAAAAGAGATCTTCAACTGTTGCCGATAAAAGAACTATCTGAAATTGCCAGAAAAAACCTTCACATGGATGATTTACTCGAATTACTTCTGGATAAGGCCATGACCGTGACGGGAACGAAGACCGGTTCCGTGTTTATGGTGGATGAAGCAAATAAACGCTTTCGCGTTATTGCATCGAGGGGCTCGGAGAGCGATGTGAAGAATAACCAATTTATAAACATGGATGATTCTATATCGAAATGGGTTATCGATGAAAAAAAACCCCTTTTGATTGAAGATATTGAGAAAGATCCAAGGACGCTAAAATCCAATGATCCCAGATATGGCCCTCCTTCGTTTCTGTGTATGCCCATTTTCGCGGGAGATACAATATCTGCGGTTCTGAATCTTGCTCATAAGGAATCCGGGCAACTCTTTGATTCCTACGATGAGCAGGCATTATCCATCATGCTGGATGATGTCGGTTTTGCCCTTGAAAATGCCGCGCTGCATTTTAAGGTGGAAGAACAGCTATGTGAAATTAGGGAACGTAACGTCGCACTGGAACGGGGAATTGCGGATCGATTGGGAATAGAGGGAAAACTGGCCTCTTTGAACAAGGAACTGGAGGAAGCAAACAGACAACTGGGAATCGCTTATACCAGAATGAAAGACAGCAGAGACGAACTCAGAGAAACTCTCTTCAGGGAGGAAACGGGTGTCGTTTTAAACAGTGAAGGTCTCATCGAAGGGGTAACGGAAAGAATGCTTGAATATATAGGAAAGGCGAGGGATAAACTGATCGGGATGCCCATGACTGATGTCTTGCATGAAAGCTGCCGCGATGTTTTTATAACCGAAATGCAGCGGGCGTGGATGGGTATTACTCACCA
Source organism: Deltaproteobacteria bacterium (assembly GCA_037143735.1). Classification (GTDB taxonomy): domain Bacteria; phylum Desulfobacterota; class Syntrophia; order Syntrophales; family UBA2185; genus JAPLJQ01. The sequence continues at coordinate 3,329 of JBAWYD010000034.1, read as the reverse complement.
GATCAATGTCGAACTGATATCGGAAAATGTTAATCATAAATCATTTGAATTGAAATTTACGCGACTCAGTCTTGATGACAGAAGATTGCTTCTCGCAATCTTGAGGTGACAGTCTGCGCATCAAAATCTTGAATGTTGTCGTTTATATGATCTATAATAAGTCCAATTGTTTAATCATATTTCGGTTATGAAAATATTATTCGTATGTATGGCCAATATCGTGAGAAGCTTCATGGCGGAGAGAGTGCTCAAGGGGAAATTAAAAAAAGCTAAAAGGATTGATGTGGATGTTTTCTCCGCCGGTCTCATAGATATGGACGGTATGCCTGCTGACTCGACTGTCGCACAACTCCTTAATGATCATGGTTTTGACGGTATCGACCATCATTCGCAGTTACTGACGGAAGATATGGTTTCTCAAGCGGATATGATTATCATTATGGAAGAAATCCACAGGAAAATGATTGTCGATCAGTATCCTGCGGTTGACGGTAAAATAACCCTGTTGAAATCTTATTCCCGGGATTACAATGGCCAATACGGTGACATCAGGGATCCTTATAACATGTCCATTTATCATTACAGACTCTGTTTTTCCGAGATCTGCTTATCTGTAGACGGGTTGATGAAATGTATTTAGATTATTGGGGTTTTAAAAAATATCCTTTTGAAAATGTGCCGGATCCCGAATTCATGTACTACTCACAGGAGCACAAAGAAGCCCTTGTAAGGCTTCTGTACGCTGTGAACAGAAGGAAAGGAGCCGCTCTTCTAACGGGAGAAATTGGCAGTGGAAAAACGCTCCTCAGCAGGGTGTTTATCCAGCAACTTCCAGAAAAGGATTTCGAAATCGGACTGATTACAAACCCGTCTCTTGAGCCGCTGGATTTCTTGAAGGAGATTCTTTATCAGCTCGGCCTGAATTTCAAGACAAATTCAAAAACAGAATTGATAACCTCCCTGAACACAAGGTTGCTGGAGAATACGAAAAGGAACAGGACCACCCTGTTGATCATTGATGAAGCCCAATTGGTTCATGCCGATTCATTTGAAGAAATCAGATTGCTCCTGAACTTTCAATTAAACGACCAATTTCTCATGACATTTATTATTATTGGACAGCCCGAACTGAAAGATATCATAAGACAGTACAAGCAACTCGATCAAAGGATTGCCATCAGGTATCATCTGAATGCTCTCAACGGTGAAGACACGGCAAAGTACATCTCTTACCGTCTGGCAAAAGCCGGATTTCCCGACAATGGAATATTCGCTCCCGAAGCGATTGAGGAGATTTACCATTATTCAGAGGGAATACCAAGAAAGATAAACAATGTCTGTGATTTATCACTGCTGATCACCTTCAGCATGAAGGGCAAGGTGGTTGATTCGGATATCATCAGGAAAGTGATCAAAGATTCGTTATAGTTTTGCGTTCATTACATAAGTCTCTTAGCACGAGAATAAGGCCTTGATTCCCGCCTCCACGGGAATGACCCCATATATTTTCATGCTGCCTGGCGCTCCACAGGGCATGAAGATTAACAGGAATCAGAGAGTGGCGCCCTACCCCTTGGCCTGGACAACGGAAGACAAATTCATCCTGAAGCTTCTCTTTGAGCCGGAGAAAGCAAAATCCATTCTGCCTCCGCACGCACCCGATTGGACCCGTCTTGTCGAAAAGGCGCGACAGGAGGGTGTTTCTGCGGTGCTTTTCCATAACATCACAAAACACAGCCTTGAAGATCTGATCCCGCCGGAGAGCTACCGAGACTTATCAAACCACTACTATTCCAACCTGAAACGCAACATGGCGATCATCGGCAAGCTGCGGCAGGTGCTGGCAACATTTCAGGAGGCCGGCATACCCTGCATCGTCCTCAAAGGAATTGCCCTCGCGGAACACGTTTATCCGAACATTGCCACGCGGGGGATGTCTGACGTCGATATTCTGGTCAAGAAAGATGATCTCTTCAAAGTGGACGACTCTCTGTCTTCCCTTGGATATATCTCCCGGGACAGTTCCGTGGCAAAAGCCATTCATAACCCGGTTGGTTATCTGGCCAGTCTGGAATACCGGAAAGATGCCAAATCCCCATTAAATCTTCACGTGCACTGGCATACGGTCAATACATCGGTCCCGGCAACCATGTTCGTCGAACGGATAGATATCAACCGGCTATGGGAAAACTCCGCCATGGCCGCCGTGGCGGACAGTCGCGCCCTGATTCTGAGCCCGGAACACCTGATCATCTATCTTTGCGAACATGCCCTGAGGATCGGCCATTCCTTTGACCGTCTGATTCTCGTCTGCGACATCTTCTTCTCCATAAAGGCCTTTGAAAACATAATCGATTGGAATTTTGTTTCTGAAGAAAGCAGGCGATTTGGCCTGTCCCGTTTTGTTTACTATGGTCTGACTATCGTTAAACATTATACATCACTGGACATTCCCGACGAATGTATCGCGCACCTTAAACCATCCGACATGTCGTGGGGGGAAAAGTATTTTTTGAAGCTTCAATTTAACAACCAACGGATCAGGGGAAGCAGTTACTTCATTTATCTGGCCATGAACCGGGGCCTTTTTGCCAAACTCGAATTCATAGCCCGGACATTTTTCCCTCCGGCCCCAATACTCCTTCAGCGGCGGCATGGGATAGATCACAAAAAATTAAAATCATTTTATTGGTCTCGCATGCGAGAGATTATTACCCACATTTGGGGATCAGCAGAAACACCCCCATGAAAATTTACGCTGCTGCATGCGGCCTGACTTCCCGGTCAATGCGGGACGCCGATAAATCGCGCGCCGATTCAAGCTCGTAGCGTGTTTGAAGATTCATCCAAAATTGAGCAGAATTCCCGAAAAAACGAGACAGCCGCAGGGCGGTATCCGCGGTTATGCCGCGCTTTTCAAGCACGATCTCGTTGATCCGTCTCGCCGGCACGTGGATGCTTTCGGCCAGGCGGTACTGACTGATGCCCATCGGCTTCAAGAACTCTTCCAGTAAAATCTCTCCGGGATGCACCGGAGGAAAATCCCTCCCGTTCATACTCCCTCCTTAGTGATAATCAACGATTTCAACATCGTTTGCATTTCCATCTTGCCAGACAAAGCAGACGCGCCACTGCTCGTTGATGCGGATGCTGTGCTGCCCTTGTCTATCGCCTGACAGCGCCTCAAGCCGATTGCCGGGCGGTGTTCTTAAATCTTCCAGATCCCTTTTCCAATTTCCGGGCCGCCGCTTTCTGAATCGCCTGCGGCAGGGTCGCGGAAAACTTTCCCTTGAATATTCTCTCGGTTTCCCTGCATCGGAATGACGTGA
>JBAWYD010000033.1:0-21330 GCA_037143735.1 Deltaproteobacteria bacterium | reverse complement strand
AATTTTCTGCAGACCGGCGACAATGTGGTCATGCAGGTGGATAGCATCGAAGATTACAAGTCCTTCGTCATTCCCTACGTAAACACAGCCCTGGAGAATAATGAGCGCGTGGTGTACATGCGCTTTGCCCGTCATGAGCCTCTGCTGGGCGTTAACGGAAATATCACCATTTACAAGCTCAACGCCGATGCCGGTTTTGAATCCTTCTCGACTCAGGTCCATAACATCATCCGGCAGGAGGGCCGGGATGTCTTTTATGTTTTTGACTGTCTCTCCGATCTGCTCATTTCCTGGGCGACGGACTTGATGATCGGGAATTTTTTTGTCATCACCTGTCCCTATCTGTTTGAATTGAATACTGTCGCCTACTTTGCCATTTTACGGGGACGTCATTCCTTCAAGACCGTGGCGCGGATCCGCGAAACCACCCAGGTCCTGCTGGATGTCTACAACTATCAGGGGAAAATCTGCGTCCATCCCCTGAAGGCCTGGCACCGGTACGCCCCCACCATGTTCCTGCCCCATATCCAGGAAGGGGAAAAGTTCAACCCCATCATGAGCAGCGTCGACGCCTCCAACCTTTTTTCCTATCTGGCCCACAAAAACTCCGTCAGCGCGGAGCGGCATCTGGACTACTGGGATCGCCTCTTTCTCAAGGCCCAGGAGCTTCTGGAAGACGATTCCCCAGAGGCAGCCACAGAGAAGAAGATGGTCGAGAAGCTTTCCCGTGTCCTCATCGGAGGGGAAAAACGGATGTTATCGCTGGTCCGGGACTATTTTACCCTGAAAGACCTCCTGGAGATCAAGGATCGTCTCATCGGCACAGGGTTCGTCGGCGGAAAATCCGCGGGCATGCTCCTGGCGCGGAACATTCTGCGGCGGGATACCTCATTCGATTGGTCGTCTCATCTGGAATGTCACGACTCCTATTATATCGGCTCCGATGTCTTCTATTCTTATATGGTGCAAAACGGATGGTGGAGACTGCTCATGGCCCATAAAACCGAGGAGGGATATTTTGAGGTCGCCAAGGAGCTGAGAAGCATGATGCTGAGCGGGGTCTTTCCCATGGAGGTCAAGGAGCAGTTTCAACTCATGCTGGAATATTATGGCCAGGCCCCCATTATCGTCCGCTCCAGCAGTCTGCTGGAAGACGCCTTCGGAACCGCCTTCGCCGACAAGTATGAAAGCTTCTTCTGCGCCAATCAGGGCACACCGGAACAGCGATACGAAAACTTTGAAGAAGCCGTCCGCAAAATCTTCGCCAGCACGATGAACGAAGATGCCCTCGCCTACCGCCTTCAGCGGGGCCTGGATAAACAGGACGAACAGATGGCGCTTCTCGTGCAGCGCGTATCCGGATCATACCGGAAACACTATTTCTTTCCCGAACTGGCCGGAGTAGGCCTCTCTTATAACACCTTCGTCTGGAAACAGGGCATGGATCCCAAAGCGGGCATGTTGCGCCTTGTCTTCGGCCTGGGAACCCGGGCGGTAAATCGTGTGGAAAATGATTACCCCCGCATTGTCGCCCTGGACGCCCCGCTGGTTAAAGCCCACTCCGGAATGAACGATGCCCGCCGTTTCTCCCAGCATGATGTGGATGTGCTGAACCTGGAGGAAAACCGTTTTCAATCCCTGCCCCTGTCGCAGGTTATGGAGGAAGGGCTGGAAACGCGGATGGATCTCTTAGGGGTGCGCGATATGGAAGCGTCGGACCAGATGCGGGCGATGGGAAGGCCGGCGGGTGATTTCTGGATTCTGACCTTCGATGAACTTCTGTCCACCACCGAATTCCCGACAGTCATGTCCAGAATGCTGAAGACGATTGAATCAGGCTATGAATACCCTGTGGATATTGAGTTTACGGGAAATTTCAACGTCGAAGGGAAACTGCAGGTAAACCTGCTTCAGTGCCGTCCCCTCCAGACGAAGGGACAGAATGTCCGGGTGACCATACCGAAAAAGATTCATGAGTGCCGCGTCCTGCTGCGGCAGGAGGGTAACTTCATGGGGGGCAGCGTCTCCCAGCCCATCTCACGGATCATCTGTATCGATCCCCAGGGTTATACAAAATTGTCCCTCTCAGAAAAATATGACGTGGCGCGGCTGGTGGGCCGGTTAAACAAGATGATCGACCAGCGTAAAGAGACGCCGACGATGCTGCTGGGACCGGGACGCTGGGGCACCACGACGCCGGCCATGGGAGTGCCGGTAACCTTCTCCGAGATCAACAATATCACCGCCATCGCGGAAATCGCGTACAAGGAAGGCAGCCTCATTCCCGATCTGTCGTTCGGGACCCACTTTTTCCAGGACCTCGTGGAGATGGACATTTTCTATATTGCGATCTATCCGGACAAGGAAAATGTTTTTTTCAATACGGCTTTACTGGAGTCTCTTCCCAACCGCCTGGCCGACATGTCCGCAAGGGACAGTCATTATGCGGACGTGGTTCGCATTTATGATGTTGCAGCGAAAAACATAAGACTTCTGTCCGATGTGGTCACCCAGCAGTTGATCTGCTTTACCCAGCCGGAAGAAAGTTTATAGACAAGCAGACGCTGCCCTGAAGAGAACAGCAACCGTTTGTCCATAATACTCGTTGATCCTACGCCGCCGCTGATTAAACGACGCCGTAGGCCAGCATGGCATTGGCTACTTTGATGAAGCCGGCGATATTGGCGCCGGTTACATAGTCGCCCTTTTTGCCGTAAGTCTCGGCGATTTCAACGCAGGCCTTGTGGATGCTCTTCATGATGATGAGCAGCCTGTTGTCCACTTCTTCCCGGGTCCAGGAGAGCTTAAGGCTGTTCTGGCTTATTTCCAGGCCGGAGGTGGCCACGCCGCCGGCGTTGGCGGCCTTCCCGGGGGCGTAAAGGACATTGTTTTCCTGGAATATCTTCACGGCATCCGGCGTGGATGGCATAGTCGCCCCTTCAGCGACGCAGATGCATCCGTTCTTCACGAGGGCCGTGGCGTGAGAGGCGTCGATTTCATTCTGGGTGGCGCAGGGCATGGCGATATCCACCTTGATGCCTTGGTCGCGGATCACGTCCCAGACGCTGGCGCCTTCGAAACAGGCCGTGTTGAATTTGTCGGCATATTCCTTGATCCGCCCACGCCTGACGTTCTTCAGCTCCATGACATAACGGCACTTTTTGGCGTTAATGCCCTGTTCATCCACGACGGTGGCGCTGGAATCGCACAGGGTGATGACTTTGCCGCCCAACTGATTGACCTTCTCCACGGCGTACTGGGCCACATTGCCCGCGCCGCTGATGGCGACGATTTTACCTTTGAATTCGAGACCGCGCGTGGCCAGCATTTCTGCCGCAAAATAGGTTGTTCCATAACCGGTCGACTCGGGGCGGATCAGGCTGCCGCCGTATTCGAGACCCTTGCCGGTCAGAACACCTGTATGTTCATTACGAATTTTCTTGTAATAGCCGTAAAGATAGCCGATCTCCCGACCGCCTACCCCGATGTCGCCGGCGGGGACGTCCGTTTCCGGGCCAATATGACGGAACAGTTCACGCATGAAGGCCTGACAGAAACGCATCACTTCGCCGTCCGACTTACCTTTGGGGTCGAAGTCGGAACCGCCCTTGGCGCCTCCCATGGGCAGGGTCGTCAAGGCGTTGTTGAAGGTCTGTTCAAAACCCAAAAATTTAATGATCCCCAGATTCACCGAAGGATGGAAACGCAGCCCCCCTTTGAAGGGCCCGATGGCGTTGTTGAACTGGATCCGGAATCCCCGGTTGACCCTCACGTTGCCTTTGTCGTCTACCCATGGAACCCGGAATATGACCGACCGCTCCGGCTCCACGATCCGCTCATAAATATTGGCCTTCACGAACTCCGGATGCCTTTGGGTAGTCGGCCCCAGCGTTTCCATAACCTCTTCCACCGCCTGATGGAATTCCGGCTGGTCGGGATCAATCTGTTTGACTTTGGCAATGACCTCTTGAATGACTGACATAACAATACCCCTTTAAGATAGACTTTTATAATTGCTTCCGGTCCTGTTCAGTCCCCCCGCGAGAATGATCCCCGCCTTGTTCACCCAAGGCGCACACTTGCATAGAATCCCAACATTTTGGGGCCGAATCACCTCTGACTGCATTTTCAAAATTTCACAAGCTGTTAGCAGTAACTATAGAACCGTAGTATTTAATGCAAATATAGCGCCAAGAAATCATTAAAGTATTGATGACTTGAAATCATTGAATATCAATCGTAAGGATTATTGCCTAAACGCTGCGCTGAAGTTACATTATTGTGCCTTATTTAGAGTAAAAATACAAATTTGTAACTATTAATAAACGGAACGACCGCAGGACTATCAAAATTATCCTGTAATTATAAATAATTAAATGTTTACCGATCACTTCCTTTGAGGAATGAATTTTGCAATTCTCAATTATACGGGTTGATTAGGATGGTCAATGATTTGAACTTAATTGCATGATTGAGGAGGTGAATTATGGTAATCAATTTGTCCGCTGTCAGTTGGGGTCCTCAATTTCTGGTGCCTACTATTGCTATAAAAAAATATTATGGATGCGTAGTGCTTAGAGAAAGTTATGATGACGAGTTGCTGAAAAAGGACTTTGAAGCGTTGCGCATCTCCGGCTATCCAATTGGTGTTTCCAATGCTTGGTTTATCAGAAAAAAAGGAACACAGACATGGATAAAAGTCGGGGAATCTTCAAATCGGCAATTAGATTTTGCCGTTCGTTTTGACTCTGCAGAGCTTGGAAACGGGCAATATCAGGTCCTTGGGTTCATGAGCGTTAAGGTGAAAACAGAAAATAAAGAAATAACGGTTTCAAGGCAAAACATTGCTGACTTTGAGATTAAGAATTAAATACATGCCTCAGAAAGCGCCATGCCTACGCTTTCGTGCTGATCATCTATATCCCGGTTGAAGGATTGGACTTGCCGCTTTAGATTCATGTACCATCTCATCCGCTTAATAAAAAATATCGGGTCGATGGGAATAGATCCGGTTTAATGATTTCGCTCACAGCAGCGATTGCAGGTAGGTTGTTAGATTTATGTCACTGTTATTGATCTTGAGCTTTTTCCTTATGTGCTCGCGGTGCCGGTTTATGGTTGCAACGGAGACGCCCCGGAGCTCTGCGATTTCCTTATTCCTCATTCCGTTCCGGATCAGATTGCAGATGCTGACTTCCGTGGGGGTCAGCGACTGAAATTTATATAAAAAACGGTTAATAAAGGGAGATGTGATCTCTTCAAGGTTGTTTTTCAGAATATCTACGTACTTCCTCTGATTCTTCGGCACTTCGATGGCGAGGGCATTCAAAATCGGCATGATAACCTTTTCGATGTTCGCCTGCATATCTTTGTAGATTCGCTGTTTCTCCTCCTCAATTTTTGCCAGCACTGTTCGTAATGCTGCGTTTGCTTCCTGCAGTGCCGTGCGTTCCACGCTCAACTGTTTATTGATCTCCTGCAGTTCTTTTTCAGCGGAAATACGGATGGCAATGGCGCCGATCCGCCGAGCCACCTCGTCAATCAAAACCCGTTCCTCTTTGAGAAATGGGCCCTCATCAGCCGCCTGGCGCTCCTCCAGATAAAAGACAGCCACCTCACCTACGGGTTCATTATAGGCAAGAATCTGTGCCGACTGGCGCCACTTTGTCACTTTGAAATTCTTGCTCCGGTAGGTCCGATCCTCGAAGACGATGCGCGCACAAGTGATTTCCGGGTATTGCCAGGAGGGAGGAAGGAAGTCCACAAGATATTTCAGAAAATCATCCATGGAATCGTAATAGCGCTCGGCCAGCCTCGCGATTCCGTAAAGGCAGTTCAATTCCTTGATGCGCTCGCGGAGGGCAAGCTCGATCTTTTCCGGTTCCATCTCGGAATGCTGGGGGATTCGCCAAAGGTAGGAAAGCAAATCGCCTGGGTTGAACCGCTCCTGAACCTCTTTTTTGACTGAAGTTGTCGGCAATCGCGTCATGGTATGTTACCCCCTGTGCCAATATTATATGTGTAAAATATAGGTAATATACTGGTGGTATATCTACCTATGAATTATTGGCATTATGAGTGCATTTTTACTGCATTTACATTTGTTATTTTAACAGGTAGTCAGACGCTAATCAATAACAAAAATGAGGGAGGCCCAAATGTCCATGACCACGATAGATCCCATCCTGGAGGGGAGGCGAAGCCAGCCCAGCCAACTCATTGAGGTCCTGCAGGACGTGCAGGAAATCTGCGGATACATCCCGCAAGATGCCATGAAGACAGTTGCGAAAGAGCTTGGTGTGCCTCTTATGGAGGTATATCGAGTAGTCAACTTCTACAAGGCCTTTACCCTGAAACCCCGCGGCAAGAATGTGTTCACGATCTGCACAGGTACGGCCTGTCACGTGAGAGGTTCCGATCTCCTGATCGACCAGGTCAAGGGACAGCTGAAGGTTGAGCCCGGCGACACGACCAAGGACGGCCTTTTCACTGTTGAAAGCGTGAATTGTCTCGGAGCCTGCGCCCTGGCGCCTATCGTCGTTCAGAACGGATCGTACCTGGACCACATGACCCCCGCAAAACTCCGAAAAATCATTGAAAAAACCCGCGAGACAAAGAAAAAGAAGGAGGCGTTAAATGCCTAAACTCAACCATTGCAGCGATCTGGAAGCCCTTCGCCAGAAGCTTCAGGAAGATAGAAAATGCATCCAGTCAACCATCATTATTCCTAATGGAACGTGCTGCCAGGCCTCAAATTCTCCCGCTGTGATCAATGCCATCCGTAAAGAGCTGGCAAGGCAGGGTATTGACAAGAACGTGCAGGTACATTTAACGGGTTGTCATGGTTTTTGTGAACAAGAACCGATGATTCTTTTTGAGCCGGGAAACCTCATTTACTGCCACGTCACACCCGAAGACGCGAAAGAGATCGTGGCCAGGACGGTTAAAAACGGTGAAATCATCGACCGGCTCCTATACACGGACCCTGTTTCCGGTAAAAAGTTCCGAACAGAGACGGAAATACCTTTTTACCAGGCTCAGGACCGGCAGCTCCTGGCGTACAACAAATGGGTGGATCCTTGCTCCATCGAGGATTATATCGCCGTCGGCGGATACAAGGCTCTGGCCAAGACCCTCACGGGCATAGCTCCCAAGACGGTCATTGAGGAAATCAAGTCATCCGGTCTCCGGGGGCGCGGGGGAGGCGGATTCCCCACGGGCCGCAAATGGGCCGAGGCGCGGTCTGTGCCCGAAGACGAAAAATATGTGGTCTGTAACGCCGACGAAGGAGACCCGGGGGCGTACATGGACCGTTGCGTACTTGAATCCAACCCGCACCTGGTTATCGAAGGGATGATGATCGGCGCCTGGGCGGTCGGTGCTCGACAGGGGTATATCTATGTCCGGAATGAATACCCTCTCGCCGTTCAGCATGCCAGGCTGGCCGTAAAGAGGGCACGGGAACTCGGGCTTCTCGGTGAGAATATCCTGGGATCTCCTTTCTCCTTCGACGTGGACGTTGCGCGGGGCGGTGGCGCCTTTGTCTGCGGCGAGTCCACGGCACTCATGACTTCGCTGGAGGGAAAAGTCGGGGAACCGCGTCCCAAAGATATCCACACCGTCAAGGAAGGACTTTGGAACAAGCCTTCGGTTCTGAACAACGTAGAGACCTGGGCTAACGTTCCTTCCATCATTGTGAACGGTTCCGGCTGGTTTGCCTCCAAGGGAACCAAGGGAAGCAAGGGCACAAAGATTTTCGCCCTCACCGGGCAGGTAAAAAACACAGGCCTTGTCGAGATTGCCATGGGAACCACGCTGCATGATATCATTTTTAAAATCGGCGGCGGTCCCAAAAACGGAAAGGCCATCAAGGCGGTGCAGACCGGCGGTCCCTCCGGCGGCTGCCTGCCTGTGAGCAAATTTGATATCCCCGTTGATTTCGATACACTCTATGAGACAGGCTCGATGATGGGTTCCGGCGGCATGGTCGTCATGGATGAGGGAACCTGCATGGTGGACGTGGCAAAGTATTTTTTGAAATTCCTCCAGGACGAGTCCTGCGGCAAGTGTGTTCCCTGCCGTGTAGGCGTGGATCGGATGCTGGAGATCGTCACCGATATCACTGAAGGCCGCGGCAGTCGTGAACAGATCAGCCTTCTGCAAGAGCTGGCAGAGACCGTGGCAGAGACGTCGCTGTGCGGACTGGGAAAGACGGCTTCCAATCCGGTTTTATCAACAATGAGATATTTTGCCGATGAATATGCCGCCCATGTGGACGAGAAGCGCTGTCCTGCAGGTGTATGCAAGGAGCTTATTCACTATGATATACTTGCTGAAAAGTGCACCGGCTGCGGAGTCTGCCTGCGGTCCTGTCCTTACGATGCCATCAAAGGGGTAAAGAAAAAGGTCCATGCCATCGAGGAGCAGATATGCCTGAAATGCGGCATTTGTGTAACGGAATGTAAATATGATGCAATCGCAGTCGGATAATGAGGTGAATTATGATGCAAACTGTAACATTGAAGATTGACGGCACTCCGGTGCGGGCAACAAAGGGATCGAGCGTGCTTGACGCGGCCCTCGAATGCGGGATATGCATTCCCCATCTGTGCCATGTTCCTTCCCTGAAGGATACGGGGGCATGCCGCATCTGCATTGTGGAGAACGTGAGAAACGGCGGGTCAAGCGTTACCGCCTCCTGCACATTGACGGCGCAGGAAGGCATGGTGATCCGCACCAATACGGAGAAAATCCGGAAGCTCCGGCACAACATCGCGGAAATGCTTGTTGCTCAAGCGCCCAACTCCAAGGCGGTCCAGGATGTTGCCGTTCGCTGCGGTGTAAAGGAAGTCCGTTACCCCTTCAGAAACGATAATTGCATCCAGTGCGGGCGCTGCGTGCGCTACTGCACGGAAATGTGGCGGGCCAACGCCCTGGGCTTCGTCGGACGGGGAAAGAACCGCCGCGTCGAGTTTCCCTTCGCCACGCGACCCGAATTCTGCAAAAACTGCGGTTCCTGCACCCTCTATTGTCCCATGTCGGTCACACCTTGCGGCGGACCTATGAAACGGGGAGAAGAGTCTCTGTGCGGAAAGTGCGAATCACAGACGGTTATGACGCCCGGCATGATAGGCGCCTGTGTCCGATGCGATCTTGGCAAAGGCTTTCAGTGTACCCGCCACGTGTTATAGAATTTATTCAGACGACCAAACAAAATAAAGCCGCCCCTTGGGAAAAGGAGCGGCTTTATTTTATAATGTTATATAATGAAACCTTTGCAGAACCCCTCTATTCGTCATTCCGGGCTTGACCCGGAATCCAGGAAATACTTGATAATACTGGATTCCGGCTTTCGCCGGAATGACAAAAAAGCCGGTTTTGTACAGTTATGCAGGTCTCAAAATAACATGTCCGGGCGCCACGCCACATAACACTTAACGGCGCCCGGGAAAAGGTCGGTTTACTTCAAGAGGATTCTTTCCGCTTCTTTTCTGTAAGCATCCATCACGTAAGGAATGCCCGAGACCTTCGCGGCTTCTTCCGTCAGCGCCATGACATCCTTCCGGCCGACAAGAGAGAGGTTGAAGTTCCGGCTTCCCGCCATCATCTGCTGCAGGCCGGCCTTGAACTTCTGACTGAAAGTGTAAATACCAAGGGCTCCGGTAGGGATATTCTTTACTTCCTTGCCGTATTTAGCCTTCAGCTCTTCGTAAGATACAAAAATTTCTTCGATAGAGGTCCCAAATCTGGAAACGGTCTTGGGCAGCTCTTTGTTTTTAATCCATTCGCCGATATTCTTACCTACCATACCGGGGATCATAAGCGCCCTTCCCATACAGACGGCCTTGACATAAGGAGCGCCCATGGCGATGGCTTTGAAAACCCCGTCCTCGGTGGAGAAACCGCCTGCGACTGCGATGTCGGGCACGCGGATTTTCTTTTTCTTCATCTTCTCACAGAATTGATAAGTGAGGCTATGCAGATAGAAGGAGGGGATACCCCATTCGGCCATCATGGGCCAGGGGCTCATACCTGTTCCGCCAGGTGCGCCATCGATAGTAAGAAGGTCTATCTTCGCGTCGGAGCAGTAACGAATGGCCATGGCCAGTTCCATAGCCGAGTAGGCGCCCGTCTTGAGGGTGATTCGCTTGAAACCCACTTTCCGGAGACGCGCAACTTCCTTCATGAAGCCTTCCTGGGTCACAAATCCGAGACGGGAATGTCGCTCGAATTCCTTGATGGCTCCGTCCTTGAAGGCCGCCTGGTTTTCTTTGAGGGTCGGATCGGGAAGGACGATATAGCCTCTTTTCTTGAGTTCAAGTGCCCTTTCGAGGGAATTGACCTTGATCTCGCCGCCGATGTTCTTCGCACCCTGTCCCCATTTTAGTTCGATCGTATCCAGATTGTGCTTATTGAGAACGTATTCCGCAACACCGAACCGCGTGTCTTCTACATTCATCTGGACCAGGATCTCGCCGTAGCCTTCCTGGTAGCGCTTGTATGTCTCTATCCTGCGATCCATCTCAGGGGATTTCTTGACTTTACCATTTTTGTCCAGTTCCAGAGCGGGATCAATGCCGCATACATTTTCACCGCAGACGATGGTAACGCCGGAGATGGCGGCGCCGGCTGCAAAATGTTCCCAGTTCCTGCGGGCGATTTCCGTTGAACCCAGGGCGCCGGTGAAGATGGGCATTTTCATTTTGACCTTTTTCGTCCAGCCATATTCCATCTCCGTGTCGACGATAGGGAAAAGGGCCGTATCGGGACCGGGCACAACGCCCTTCGGCAGTCCCTCAGCGCCCACGGCGTAGCCCTGGATGCTGAGATGGGAGTAATCGATGGGGTAATTCTTATCGGCGCCGGCGGTTATCTCTCCAAAACCTATGGGGTAGAGAACCTCGCGCCCCCTGAAGGCGGATAGCCAGATCTCGCAGCCGCCTCGGCAGCCGTCCACGCAGCGGGTACATATACCCGACAGCGGGACCACGCTCTTGGAGCGGTTAAAGGTTCCTGTTGCCTCGTTTGCATTTGGTTGTCTCAAATTCATCCTTTTTTTCCTCCTCTACATTAAATAAATTCGACTGTTCTCGATAAAAACTAATTGGTTATGCGTACCTGCCTGCGAGAGCGCTTACCACTTTTCGCGGCAGACCTCTGAAAATTTCCTTAATTCCTGGTATTCCATTATGCTGGACATGGCGCGGGTTTCCCCTTCGATTCCTGCTTCCTGGGCGCAGGCCACGGGATTCAATCCGCCGATAAGAATCACCCCGAGCTTGTTCACATCCACTGGGACCTGGCAAATCGGCTCGCTTGCTTCGCCCGTGGTCATCACCCCGCTAATCCCCGCGCTTTTCAATTTCGGGAGAATTTTTTCCACCACACTGCGGCAGATGGCGGGAACTTCTCGGAAGTTGGCAAGGATTTTCCCCTCGCCCTTTTCAGACACTTCCCGGACAGAGGTCATCTTCGCCCGGATAAAGGCTTCCGATGGGTCCAGAGAGGTGCCAGAATAATAGATAAACTCAGCGAAGCGAAGGGGCTTGCCGTTTTTCACCTGGAGGATGCCTCCAAACTTGGAATCCATGGGGACGCCAGCCTTGAGGAGTACACCATTGATCACGATGCTGCAGACGGTCGCAAGCGCGATCTTTCCCTTCGGGACGATGGTTTCGCCCAACCTCTCGTTTTCCCTGCTGACAGACACAAGATCACTAACGCAAATGCCGGCATTGAAGGCTGGCTTCATGGCATCCAGCGCTTCTCCAAAACGATCGCTGGGGAAAAGGGTAATGTTCATTGGGAGGAAACCACGGCACTTTATTGGATCAAAGGTCGTCCGGAAGGCAAGACTTTCTATGCGGGATATCACAAAGCCGAGCTTATCCTGGACCCTGGCATCATCAAGTTCGTCAATGCCCATGTCCGTAATAGCCCGTCCGTCCCTTCTACCTACCAGCCTCGTGAGCCCCCGTTCATCCATGAGTTTCAGATGATAACGGACCGCCCGCTCACTGGGCATAAAGCCCCTCTCCTGCATCTTCCGGGCAAGGATACGGGACCCCAGAGGACCTCCGGCTTCATGGAGGATACGCAGGATCATCAGGGTTTTTCTCTCAACATCTTCGTGACTGGTAAAAACTGAGCCCATCGGCAATCGGCCATCCTTTGCCGATGGTTTGTACACGGAATGAAATGACTTGTCAATACAAAATTGTATTTTTTCCAGGAAAAAAATGATGGGTTCGTAAAAGTCGCCCAACCTGTCATTCCCGCGTAGGCGGGAATCCATAACATGCTTAAATAACTGGATTCCCGCTTTCTCGGGAATGACAAGAACGGGCCGAAATTTACTTTTTACGAGATCATCAAAAAATGGGGTGAGCGGCTTTTTTTCGATGTCAGCGGCAGAGACGGGATAACAAGGACAGGGGTACGAACGATTAAGGGGTACGATCATTATTTTTCTGCAGAAAGGCTCTTTCAATCTCAGCTTTTTTCATAAAGACCAGAATGGCTGTGACGGCCGCATGGGTCATTCCCGGAATACGTTCCGCCTGGCCGATGGTTGCGGGCTCCACCTTCATCAGTTTCATTTTCAATTCATTGGATAGACCGGGGACGGCAGCGTAATCCATCTTCCTGGGGATCTTCTTCTCTTCAAGGGACTTCATTTTTTGAACGGCTTCGGCCTGACGCTGGATGTATCCTTCGTACTTTGCCTCAATCTCAATTTGCTTCCTGACCATTCGATCCGGAATGGGTTCCCATCCCTCGAAGACTTTCAGATCATCATAGGCAATCTCGTGCCGCTTGAGGAGATGATAGAGTGTGACGGGATTCTTGATGGGGGGCGTCCCTATACTTTCAAGGGTTTTCATGACATCCGCTCCGGGGTATATTCTAATGGAAGACAGCCTCTGCAACCCCGCCTCGATCTGACGTACCCGTTCCTGGAGGTTCTGATAATGATCCCGGGAAATCAGCCCCAGCTCGTGCCCTTTCCCCATCAGGCGGATGGTCGCGTTGTCCTCCCGGAGGATCAGGCGGTATTCCGCGCGGGAGGTAAACATCCGGTAGGGTTCATCCACTCCCTTGGTCACCAGGTCGTCGATCATGACCCCCATATATGCCTCGGATCGGTCCAGAATAAAAGGCGGCCTCCCGTAAACCGCCAGGGCCGCGTTGATGCCGGCCCACAGGCCCTGAGCCGCCGCTTCCTCATAGCCGGAAGTACCGTTGATCTGCCCGGCAAGGTACAGCCCGGAAACCGGTTTGGTCTCCAGGGTCTGCCGGAGCTGCGTCGGCTGCACAAAATCGTACTCAATAGCGTAGGCTGATCGCATCACCTCGGCCTGCGCAAGACCGGGAACGCTGTGAATGATCTTCTCCTGAAGATCCTGGGGCATGCTGTTGCCCAGACCCTTGGCATAGATTTCTTCCGTCTCCAGTCCCTCAAACTCCAGAACGACGGGATGCCTGTCCTTATCGGAGAAACGCATCACCTTGTCTTCCAAAGAGGGGCAATATCGGGCGCTGATTCCCTTGATGGTCCCCGAATAGAGCGGGGAGAGCCCGATGTTTTCCCGGAGGAGACGGTGGGTTTCCTTCGTAGTATAGGTAAAATAGGACGGCAGCCTCTCTTCGCGGAGTCTTTCCGTGGTAAAGGAAAACGGAACCGGATCAGGATCGCTGTCCTGACGTTCGAGACCTGAGAAGTCGATGCTTGAAGCCCGCAATCTTGGCGGCGTTCCCGTCTTCATCCGCCCCATGTCAAAACCCAGTGATTTAAGAGACTCCGCCAGATGGATAGAGGCCATTTCTCCCGCCCTTCCCGCTGGATAATGGACGGTCCCGACATGGATCAAGCCGTTCAGAAAGGTCCCCGTGGTGATGATAACGGCCTTACCTCGATAAAAGACGCCAATATGATCCTCAACCCCGACAATTCTCCCCCCCTCAACAATCAACCTGTCTATCAGCGTCTGTCTCAGGTGGAGGTTCTTTTCCTTCTCTACGACCGCCTTCATGGCCAGCCTGTAGAGCTGCTTGTCGCACTGGAACCGGGAGGATTGAACGGCAGGCCCCTTCGACGCATTGAGGAGGCGAAAATGAACGGCAGTCTTGTCGGCGATCTTTCCCATTTCACCGCCGAGGGCGTCCACCTCTTTGACGAGCTGCCCCTTGGCGAGGCCTCCGATGGCGGGATTGCATGACATCAGGGCGACAGCATCAAGATTGATGTTGAACAAAATGGTGGAACAGCCCATCCGCGCCGCCGCCAGCGCCGCCTCACAGCCTGCGTGCCCCCCTCCCACCACGATGACATCGTAATCCCTGCTCAAACGATCAACTCCTTGCGCCTCCTTATAAGTGGGACGCGTCGCCATAACGTTGCGCGCAACATACGATATTTACATCCAACAGTCGCTGGACTTGACCGGCGACTTGCACGGTAACTTGCCCGGTGACAGCATCAGCCAATTCCCCCAGGCATTACGTTTTTGTGATTTGCTTTGGCTTCTTCGCCGGTGGAAGATAGTTCTCACCGGTAATTACGCTTTTACCCGTTTTTGTTTCCAGTTCCAGGCGGGCGCTTTTTGTTATCCGGCCGCCTTTAATTCCGGCCTCTTCGTTTTCAGGCATGCCGGTGGCATTGACGCTTTCGGCAATTTGCCGTGTCGACAGTTCCGCCAGAGCCGTGAAGATAAGCTCCGCTTCGGTCATGTGGTCACGCAGATTCTGCGTTTTAAGTCCTTTGATATCTTTGTGTTTCTTCACTGAAACACCACTCCATTCCTGATGAATGATATTGGTCAGAATGGCGTACTCATCTTCTTTAGTTATTTCATGATCTTTCCAGTAATCGGTAAGCTTGTTGCGGGTTTCCTGCCCCATCATGCGTTGCTGGATCCACTTCTCGCTTCTGCCGTGCTGCTGCCAATATTCACGGGCACGGTCCAGCGAACGGGCAGGGTCGCTCATATCCTGCAGGCGTTCATAACCGACTTTTGCGAGCCAGAGCTTGATCGGCTCTGCCTTGGGACTCGGAACAGATTGTATCAGGCGCAGAAGTGTTTCCGGATCGGCAACGTCGGTAAGGCGCATCTTGCCGTCTTCTGCAACCATCTTCAAACGGTTACATTTTGTAACCGTTTCACTGCCTTCTTTATTTAGTCGATTTTTCAACACTTTCCAATAGTTGCGTGCCGACTGATGATCCGGCTGTTGTATCAGAACAGCGACAATATCGACCACTGAAAAATACCACATTTCATTCTCCTCGTCGTAATGACGTCGGATATTGTAGTTTTCAAAAAAGGCTAAGGCATTATCATTCATGGATTTTATCCTCCTTCAGCATAGCCTAAAATTCCTTTAATATCGCTTATTATCTCAGAACTTATAGCTGGCTCTCTTCGGGTTTGTCTTCGCCCCAGACGCGGGCAAGGGTGGCTATTCTCGCAGCCGAAGGTGCGGTAGGTGTCCAGCAACAGTCGGCGCTCGGCTTCGCGCGGGTCGCGGGTGGTGGGCGCGGCCTTGTCGAACCGCTTGAGGTAGTCGCGGGGCGTTGCGGTGAGGCCGAGCTTGTAGCCGATGAAGTAGTCGAAGACGGCACGGGCGTTGCCTCCGATTGAGCGGTGGGCTTCGTCGGAGATGACCAGGTCAAAATCGGTCGGCGAGAAGAGCCGCTGGTATTTGTTGTTGAAGAGCAGAGATTGGACAGTCGTAACGACGATCTCCGCCCGCCGCCAGTCGTCGCGGTTCTCCTTGTAGATGACTGTCTTGAAATCGGCGGACAGCAGCGCCTTGAAGGCCTTCATGGCCTGATCCTCCAGTTCGAGGCGATCCACCAAAAACAGCACGCGCCGGGCATTGCCGGAACGGAGGAAGAGCTTGATCACGGCGGCGGCAGTGAGTGTCTTGCCGGTGCCGGTGGCCATCTCGAAGAGGAAGCGGTCTTTGCCGTCCTTCACGGCCCGTTGCAGGGTGTGGATGGCCTTCAACTGATAGGGCCGCAAGAAACGAAGTTTGTTAGCCTGGATGTAGCCGGAACGCTCCCCCTCGTTGCGCCACGCCGCTTCGGATTGGTAGTTCGGGCGCTGGGTCAGGACGATATAGTCGTCGTCGATCTGGTCCTCGACGAGGCGTTGCGGGTTGGGCGTGACCTGCTGGTAGCCGATCACCGAGTCCGGCGTTGGGAAGGATGTAATGAGATAGGGGTTGCCGCGCTCCAGATCCCAGAAGTAGTGAAGGTTTCCGTTGGAGAGGATGACGAAGCGGCAGTTCTGCGACTTGGCGTATTTGCGGGCCTGTTCCTTACCGACGAGCGGGTTCTTGTCCTCCGATTTTGCCTCAAGGACGATGAATGGGAAGCCCTTCTCGTTGAGAAGGAGGAAGTCGATGAAGCCCTTGCTTGTCTTCTCGAAGTTTTCGCCGAGAGCGTCGAGGTCCTGCTTCTTCAGCGTGACACTTGGTTCGAGCTGGATATTGGCGGGTGATTTCCCGTCCGCAAAGAAACGCCAACCAGCGGCTTCGAGCAGCTTGTTGATTTTGATGCGGGCGGCTGCTTCTTTTTCTGCCATTCGGGTTCCCATTTTGTTTAAGTTGAGTATACCAGTTTCTCGGCGTTGCCATGCTGTAGCAACCGTGCATCCGCTTATCCTTAATTCTCACCGAGTTGGTCATTCATATCATGATTGTAGAGGAAATAACATCAATGATTCCGGTTCGGAATTCAACATCATCTTTGAGGTTAACGATTTGTGGAATTCATGAAGCCAATTTGTTGTCGTGTACCACCAGTTAACGCCGTGTTCCGTTACTTTTGGGCTTCTTCCGCTTCTTTGTTTTCAGCCATGCCTCATGCTCCTCGATCAGCGACCGAACATCGGGTTCCTTTTTGGGAAGACCAAGCGTATGGACGTAATCTTTTTTACCGATTTTCATCACTTCGATTTCTTTATTTAAAAACTGCTGAATCTCCTCAAGGCGCTCTTTTTCCTCTTCGCTGCAGAAGGAAATGGCAACTCCCTTGTTGACGCCCCGTCCGGTCCTTCCCACTCTATGGACATAGTTCTCCGGCTTTTCGGGCAAATCATAGTTGATGACATAGTTGACATCGGGAACATCAATTCCCCGGGCGCTTATGTCCGTGGCAATCAACAGATTGCATTCACACTCCTTGAACTTCTTCATCACAGCGGATCTTTCATCCTGATCCTTTTCACCATGAATGGTCATCGAAGGAATATCGACTCTCGCCAGTGCTTTTGCGACGCGTTCAGCCCGCACCCGGGTTCTCACAAAGACAATGATCCTGCTGTCGGGATTTTCCTTTACAAATCTTTCCAGAAAAAATCGCTTGTCATCCATCTCCACGAACATGACCGCGTGAGAAACATTTTTTGAGACAGGATCTTCCGGCGATATCTGAATGCGTATGGCAGAGCTTTTCACCTGGGAAAATGCAAGCTTTTTGATCTCCTGATTGATGGTTGCCGAGAAAAAAAGGGTCTGGTGCTTTCGCGTGAGCTTTCTTTTTACTGCTTTGATGTCCTCTATAAAGCCCAGGTCAAGCATATGGTCGGCTTCATCAAGGACAAGGGTGTCGATCCTGTCCAGTTGAATATACCCCTGATGGATGAGATCAAACATCCTTCCCGGAGTGGTAATCAGAATATCGATGCCATCCTGAAGCTTTTTAATCTGCGCATCCTGCTCGACACCGCCTACCAGGGGAAACGTTTTTACTTTCGTATGCTTTGAAATACTCGCAAAAACGTCGCCAATCTGCAGAGCCAGTTCGCGGGTCGGAACCATAACCATACATTTGATGCCGGGGGAGCGTTTGCTGTTTTTGTCCCTGTGGATTCGATCGATGAGAGGAATCGCGAATGCCGCCGTTTTACCCGTTCCCGTCTGGGCGATGGCAAGAACGTCTTCGCCCTTCATGATGGATGGAATGGATTTGAACTGGATATCCGTCGGCCTCTTGAAGCCGAGTTGCAACAGGTTTTGTTTTACTTCTTCTGAAATAGGGTATTTCTCAAACTTCATAATTCCTCATTTTATGGAAACGGATCCGATCTTCGGTAAGGAACAGCAAGTGGTCATTCGGGATGTGCGAACACATGGCGGCAAGCCAGCCGCATCGGATCAAATACCGGCATCTGACAAGGATTTTAAATCAGCGACGGGCTTGGCGAGGGTGTTTCCGCACGGAAAAGCCGAAATGGCCAAGGCAACGGCCAAGCTCGAAATATTGACCGTGTGCAAACGCGAGCAAGGCGCCTTTTTCCACTCGGAGCCGTCCCTTCGTGTCGAGCAGTGTGGAAGAAACCTGCACGGCAACCACTTCTGCAACAAACATCGTGTGCGAACCCAGTTTCAAGGATTTCTGCACCCGGCATTCGATGTTGAGCAAACACTCCGTAATGATCGGAGACCGCACTTTCAACGCCTTCGCAGGCGTTAACCCCGTTTCGACGAACTTGTCCACATCCCGGCCGGAAACCGTCCCGCACCAGTCCACCACCTTCGCCTGCCGCGGGGAGGGGATATTCACCACAAATTCATGCGTGGCCTGGATAATTGCATGAGAATAACGATCGGGACGGACGGAGATCGACAGCATGGGCGGATCACTGCACACACTTCCAGCCCAGGCAATAGTTATCAGGTTCGGTTTCCAGTCCTGCGTCCCGCCGCAACTTACCAAAACCACCGGACCGGGCCATAGCACGTTTCCTGGTTTCCAGGATTGCTTTTTGATGCGCTCGCTCTTCACCATGGCATGCTCTCCCCTTGTCTGCATACGGTCAGAGCTATTCCATTGAAGTCATGCCCCTTCAAATTGAAAACCTTTTTCCCGGAATAATCTCAGGCACACATCCACCACATCTGCGTCGTAAAGCGTTCCTTTATTGTTCTCAATCTCTTCCAGTGCCGCACTTAATCCCAAGGCAGGACGATAGGGCCGATGGGAAGCCATGGCTTCCACCACATCGGCCACAGCCATGATGCGGGCGTCCATAATAATCTCATCCCCTTTCAGACCTCTTGGATAGCCGGAACCATCCATCCGTTCATGGTGCTGGTAAACAATTTCTGTCAGGGGCCAAGGGGATTCCACTTCCTTCAGAATCTCATATCCTCTGCGGGAGTGTTCTTTAATCAGGGAAATCTCAATCTCCGACAGTTTTGTTGGTTTGGACAATATCTCCGCGGGTATGGACAGTTTCCCAATATCATGAATGATACCTCCCATGCGGAGACCGTCGATTCTATCCTGGGTGAATCCCATCTCCGTGGAGATGGCGCCGGCAAGGTCCGCGGACCGGACCTGATGTCCGGCCGTGTAGGGATCCCTCATTTCAACCATGGCGGCAATGGTGGCGACAATACCTCTCATCATCCGCTTCAGTTTTTTGATGTTATCTTCCAGTGAGATTTTATTGAGAACATGATCATTGACATCATGGGTGACCACGACGGCATGGGTGATCTCCCCGTCTATTGATCGTCGGTAAGGGTAATAACTGACATCATAGTGACGCGATCCTCCCCGGTCAAATTCAAAGGATTCCTGGTAGGAAACCTCCTGTCCGGAGAAACAGCGGTCCAGATGCGACTTGATGACATCAGCCGACACCGATCCCCATATCTCCTGAACGGTCTTGTTGAGGATTTCCTCCGGGCTCTTTCTATGAGCGATGCAGTACGAATGGCTTACAGCTTCATACCGCAGATCTCTATTGATGAGTGTCATGAATTCACGAGCAGTGTTCACAATAAAGGCATACTTTCTCCACATCTCCTGTGTCTCCTGCAGAGACGCTTCGATTTGTTTTCTATCATGAATCTCCCTGGCAAGGGCTTCGCTTTTTTCTCTCAGCAACAGTACCTGCTGTTCTGAACGGTGGTGAAGGACAGTATTTTTCAAGGCGAAATTAATTGTTGAGAGCATGACCGAAACCGTCTGGAGATCTTCTTCAACGAATGGATTGCAATCCTCGTTACGAACAAGCATCAGGACGGCCGTCATATCATCTTCGTTGATAACCGGGATGGAAAGAGTTGATTTCTTGCCCAGGCCGGTAGATGTGATCTGGGGATTCATTTTAAAAACGGCGAGGCGGGCCTGACACTCAAGGTCATAGGTCAAGGTTTCTTTATCAGGCTGTCGTGCAAGTCCATCCCCATGAAGAAGTTGAAGGGGTTGGTTATTTTCAAGAAGGAAAATTACGCCGAGTGTCGCATTGGCAACAATTTGAGATTTGCCGGCAAGGCACTCCAGCAAGTTCCTGATATTCATGGTTTGATTGGCAATATCCGCAATTTCCTTAATGGCGAGAAGTTCATTTACCCTGCTTTTCAATTCTGTTGTCGTTCCCTGAAACTTGACAAGAAGACTTTGAAATGAATGGCTGATATCGTTTAGTTCCACAATGCCGGCGTTGCTGTCCAGAGCGCTTTGGATATTGAATCCAGTCGCGGCTTTCTCTGCAATATAAGATACCTTGAGAATCCGATCAAATATCTGGCGCAAAATGATCAGGCCCGATAGAACCACAAAGAGTATCAAAAGATAGGCAACAATATGCTCGGTATCAGCAAAAGCCTCTTTCGTATAGAGGATGTAGGTGAGAATGGAAAAAGGCAGGACGAATAAAAGCGCCTGAATGATAACCAGCTTATATTGAAGACCTTTTCCCTCAATGCTTAACCCTTTTAAAACCGATGTAGACATAATCAGGACTCCTCGAAGTTGACCAATTACCCAAAACTGCCGGAGTCTAACAAAAATGAAATAATTTATAAAGAGTTAATATGACATATCTTCGTAAAATAGGGACAGCGCCCATTTATTAAAGCCTCTAAAAAATGGGCGCTGTCCCTATTTTTACCTATTTTTAGAGGTCATAGAGTTTTTCATCCACCAGAGGCTTTTCCCGCTTGCTTCCTTTTTTCGCTTTTTGTCCGAAAATAAAAGGATCTTCCCCTTCCAGCAAATCCCCCATTTCCTCTTCGATTTTTTCAGGGTCTTCTCCGCGCTCCATGCGGCTGAGCGCTTCTTCCATCCCGGCTCCCAGGTTCAGACCCGTGGCATCCGACAGCTTTCTCATCAACATGGCCGCCTGGCGGGGATCGTCTTCATTGATCTTGTCCGCTTCACTGGCCAGCATGGACATGGCCTTTTCCATTTTCGCTTCGTCGATGGGAGGCATGCCATCATCGACGGATTCTTCCTTTCCTCTCGAAATCTTTGAAAAAATTGACATCTGACGTTTTAATTTAATTGTTTTGCACGATGGGCATCGGGGA
>JBAWYD010000032.1:0-21750 GCA_037143735.1 Deltaproteobacteria bacterium | reverse complement strand
TGAATTAAGGCTCAGAAATGGAGAGATCAAAAAGAAAAGAGATGGAATTTCAGCTGCGGCGGAATGAAATCCTCCATCAGGCGGAAAGGATATTTGCCGCAAAGGGATTTTACAATACGACGATAGCTGAAATAGCTGATGCGTCCGGTTTCGCCATCGGCACCCTGTATCATTTTTTTGAAAGCAAGGAAAAACTCTATACTGCCATGATCAACGAAAAATTGGATGTGATGTATTCGGAAATCAGAGGGGCAGTCAATGGCGTAGAAAAAACCATCGACAAGATTGAGATGCTCGTAAGAGCCCATTTTTATTTTGTGGAGAACAATGCCGATTTTTGTAATCTGTTTATTCGTGGTGAGGGTATGATTATTTCGAAGGGGAATGCCGTTTTAAAGGAAAAGATGATCGCTGATTTTTTCTGTCATATAGATTTCATTGAGGATATTATGCATAAGGGGATTGATGCCAATTTATTAAAGGTTATGGATACAAGAATGATGGCTTCCGCCTTTTGGGGTATTATTCGTTCATTTATTTTTAACTGGATGTACATGAGGGAAGAGACCCCTCTGAGCGACAAGGTCGATTCGGCCCTGGATATTTTCCTGAGAGGAGTGAAAGTGGAGGTCATGAAATGAAAAAATGGTGTCATTTCCTCATTTTTTTACTATCGGCTTTTTTCTTCGGGTTTTTCCCCGCAGGTATTTTTGCCGAAGAGTATTCCCTGGAAGACCTCCATAGAATTGCCCTTCAACGCGCTGAAAAGATCAAAATATCTGAGGAAAACCTGTTTATCTCTGAAACGGGTAAAGAAAAGGCTCTCTCATTGCTGCTGCCGAAACTTTCCACTTTTGGCAGTTATGCGAGGTATACAGGAGCCAAACGCAATGATTCGGGGGTCATCCTTCAGCCGGATGAATCCACTTCCTGGGGATTGAGGCTGGACGAGTCGCTCTCCATCAGTGGGCGTGAGCTGACTGCGTTGAGAATATCCGCAGAAAATATTGTAAAAAGCCGACACGACCTTCATGACGTGAGAGAAGAGTACCTTTTGAACGTGGCATATGCCTATTATGATGTTTTAAGGGCCAGGAAAGCACTGGATATCGCTGAAGCAAATCTGGAAAGGTTGACTAAATACAGAAACGCGGCCGAAAAAAGGTTGAAGGTTGGTGAAGTGACCAAAACAGTGCTCCTCCGAGCTGACGGTGAACTGTCGGGTGCGCACTCTGATTATGTCAAGGCGAAAAATACCCTGGAACTTGCAAGAACTATATTGGCAAGGATCGTCGGTATAAAAACGGATTTTCAGCTGAAGGAAACGCAACTTGCCGTCGGCGACATTCCTCCTGTGTCCTCCTTCCAAAAGAACGCCCTCTTGGGAAGATCGGATCTTAAAAGTCTTGAAATACAGAAGAAAATAGCGGAAGAGCAGGTTCACTATGCAAAAGGAGCTTACTGGCCGACGCTTGCCTTGTCGGGCGTTTATACGGCGGCTGATCAGTCTCCCACACCCCAGACGTTGAACAGGGAAAGCATTTATGGAGGGATTTCCATAAACTTTCCTCTATTCGAAGGTGGTTTGAGAACAGCGGAAGTTAAGGAAGCCAGGGCAAAAGAAAGACAATCCGCCCTCATCTACGATGATTTGAAAAAAACCATTGAGGTAGAAGTACAAAGCGCCTACCTCGACATTATGACACAAAAGGGAGTTCTTAAGTTCCTTGAAGATCAGTTGTCTTTTGCAAGGGATAACTATCGCGCCATCTTGAAACAATTCGAATTCGGATTATCTGAAAGCATTGAAGTCATGGATGCAAACACGCTGTTGGTTACAGCACAGAGGAAACTGGCAGATGCCTTTTACAGTTATCAATTGTCCCTGTTAAAGATGAAAAGGGCGACGGGGACCCTTCTCAAATCAGTTACAGGTGATTCATAAAGACGGAATTTATAATAAATGGCTTCCCGCCCGGGGAGCTTTGTCCTGCCGGAAGAGAGCTATACTGTGTGCACCGCGTGTTTATCAATAGATGATTCCATGTTCAAGGAGGGGGCGTTCATGCTAAGGCGACAGCCGACTATAAAGAAAAAAAATACTGGCCGTAAGATTCCGTTCAGGACTCGAAGTGTTATTATTTTTTTATTGCTTATGATGATTCTGTTGAATGTGGGGTGCAAGAAAAAAGAGGAGAAGGTTGAAGAGCGGGTCATGAATGTGAAGATTTGGACGGTAGAAAACAAATCCCTCCGGCCTTTTGTGAGCACTATCGGCACACTGAAACCTTTTGAAGAAGTCATTGTCAGCTCTGAAGTGGATGGCATCGCAAAGAATATCAGGGTTGATGAAGGAACTCCCGTCTCGAAGGGTATGTTGCTTGCCGAAATCAACGAGACGGATTATCGACTTGAAGCAAGAAGGGCGGAAGCTGTTTTGAAGCAGATGGAAGCGAGCCTTGCCAACACAAAATTTGAGTATGAGAGAAAGGCCTCCCTGTATAAAGAGGAGCTTGTGACAAGACAGCAATTCGATGATATATCCGCCCGATTGACCCTTGCCGACGGAGAATTGGATCGGGCGAAGGCGAGCCTGGCTCTGGCAAGAGAGAAACTGTCAAAGACAAGAATATATTCTCCCCTTCGGGGCGCCGTTAAAGAGAAAAAGGTGACGACGGGAGATTATGTCAGAAACGGGACGGCCCTCATCGTCATCATCCAAGCGGATCCGATTAAGCTGAATTTTACGGTTCCTGAAAAAGAAGTAGGAAAACTGAAGATCGGCCAGGATGTTCTATTTCGGGTGGATTCATTTCCTGGTCAGGACTTCAAAGGACGCGTCAGGACCATCTATCCGAGTCTGGAAGAGAGAACCAGAACCCTCCAGGTCGAAGCCATGGTGCCGAATCACGATAATCGCCTGAAACCGGGGCTTTTCGCCAAGGTAACGCTTTACACCGGGGAAGCGAGAGATATAGTTGTTGTTCCTGTTACGGCTATTCTTTACGATAATGCGAAAGTCAAAGTCTTTGTTGCTGAGGGAAATGTGGCCAGGGAGAAAGAAATAAAAATTGGAAATAAATACGGAGAATTTCTGGAGATAGCGGAAGGATTGAAACAAGGGGAAATCATCGTAGTGGCCGGTCAAAATAATCTGTCTGACGGGGTGAAGATCAATGTGGCTCGCTGATACGTCCATAAAACGCCCCGTTTTCGCGACCATGTTCATTATGGCCCTGGTCGTTTTTGGAATCGTCAGTTATCCAGAAATCGGTGTGGACCTCTATCCAAAGATCGATTTTCCCATCATCAATGTTACGACAACGCTCAAGGGCGCAAGCCCCGAGATTATGGACATTGATGTCACGGATAAAATTGAGGAAACGATCAATACCATTAATGGCGTCAAAACCATTACATCGCAGAGCGTTGAAGGAGCTTCTGTTGTAAACGTAGAGTTTGTCCTCGAAAGGGATATCGATCTTGCCGTCCAGGACGTGCGGGAGAAGGTTTCTGCGATACGGTCGAAACTTCCTACGGATATTGACGAACCAATTATTGAAAAGGTCGATCCCGACGCCAATCCCGTGCTTTGGCTCAATCTTAGCGGCAATAAGCCGATCCGCGAACTGTCGACCTATGCGGATGAAGTGCTGAAAGAGAAATTCCAGAGAATTCCCGACGTCGGCGCCATCAGAATGGGCGGATTGAGGCTGAGAGAGGTCCGGGTCTGGCTTGACCCCGACAGGCTGAGAGCTTACGAAATCGCCCCCAGTGATATTATGCAGGCACTCCAGCGTGAGAATGTGGAGCTTCCCGGGGGACGGATCGAAAGCAGTTCCAAGGAATATTCCGTGAAAATAAAGGGAGAATTTCCGAAGATTCCTGACTTTAACGATCTGATCCTGGCCTACTACAAAGGCGCGCCCGTGCGGATCAGGGACGTCGGCAGGGCCGAAGATGGAATGGCAGAGAAACGCTCCATAGCCCGATTTAACGGTGTTACCGCTGTCGGTTTCGGAATCCAGAAGCAATCGGGAACCAACACGGTGGAAGTGATCGACCGTGTGAAAAAGGAACTGGTGAAAATCAGGCAAAATCTACCGCCGGGCATGAATATCAACATCGCCTTTGACCAGTCCACATTTATCAAGAGATCCATCAATGAGGTGCAAAATCATCTCATTCTGGGAAGTTTCCTCGCCGTTTTAGCTGTTTTCCTTTTCCTGAAAAATATCAGAACGACCCTCATCAGCGCCGTGGCTCTTCCTGTATCGGTCATTGCCACATTTGCCCTGATCAGGTTTTTTAATTTTACCTTCAACAATATGACCATGCTGGCCCTTTCAATTTCCGTCGGCATTTTGATTGATGACGCCATCATCGTGATCGAAAATATCCATCGTCATATTGAAGAGGGCATGGCTCCGAGAGAAGCAGCTTCTTTTGCAACCTCCGAGATCGGACTTGCCGTCATGGCAACCACCCTGGCCATCGTGGCGATATTTCTTCCCGTGGCCTTTATGAAAGGGATCATCGGTCGCTTTTTCATGCAGTTTGCCTTTACCGTTGTTTTTGCCGTTTTGGTGTCTCTCGTCGTCTCTTTTACATTGACCCCCATGATGGCTTCGATCATGTTGAAACCACATGAAAAGCGAATATCCAAAGACGGAAAGGGTGCGTCACGATTTGCTTTCCTATTCAGGATTGGAGACTCCATCGAAAAAATATATAAGAAAGCAGAGAACCTATACAGGCGCATTCTGGAAATTTCCCTTCACCATCGCGCCATTGTTTTAATCGGAGCTCTTGTTATCTTCGTCTTCAGCATTTACATTACCCGATTTATGGGAAAGGAACTCGTGCCGCCGGAAGACCAGAGCGTATTTATTGTCAGGCTTGAGGCGCCCATTGATTATTCCATCGATATGGCAGACGGGCTCTTAACAAAGGCGAATGATGCTTTGAAAGAATTTCCTGAAGTGGAGGCGATTTATTATTCCCTTGGATACGGGCGTACGCAGGAGATCAATAAAGCCGTGCTGTTTACCACATTGAAGAATAAGGGTGAGAGAAAGAAAGGCCAGGATCAGATCATGAGCGAATTGAGGAAGAAGTTGAAACAAATTCCCGGCCTCAAAGCCTCGGTGGAAAATGTGTCGCTCGTGGGAGGCGGTGTAAGAAATGTGCCAATTCAGTATAGTATCCGTGGAAGCGATCTTGGGACGCTGCAGACCTATACCCGACAGATTGTCGGCGAATTTTCAAAACTGCCGGGTATCGTAGATGTGGATACTTCTCTTGAAACGGGGAAACCGGAATTAAAAGTTTTCATTGACAGAGATAAGGCGGCTGATCTCGGCTTGAGCGTTTCGACGGTTGCCGAGGCTGTCAATCTTCTTATCAGTGGGGAAGTGGATGTTACCAAGTACAAGGATGAAGCAAGGGGAAGACGCTACGATTTGAGGGTCAGGCTGA
This sequence comes from Deltaproteobacteria bacterium, assembly GCA_037143735.1. GTDB lineage: Bacteria > Desulfobacterota > Syntrophia > Syntrophales > UBA2185 > JAPLJQ01. The sequence continues at coordinate 16,272 of JBAWYD010000032.1, read as the reverse complement.
ATCCGGAGAGCAGAATGAATCCGGAAGACTTGGGGCGGCTTTATGTGAGGGGAAAGGATGGGCGTCTCGTGGAACTTGCCAATGTCGTCAGCATCAGGGAAGGCGGTGGTCCGAACATCATCAACAGGGTGGATCGGCAGCGGGCCATCACGGTGTTTGCAGGTCTGGAGAAAAAACCTCTCGGACAGGCGAAGGCTGAACTTGATGCCATAGCGGCTAAAGTGCTCACACCGGATTATACGCCGAAATATAAGGGGATGGCCGATACCATGGCGGAATCTTTTCAGTATCTCCTGTTCGCCCTTTTTCTGGGAATTACCATGGCCTACATGGTTCTTGCGGCTCAGTTTGAGAGCTTCGTTCATCCATTTATCGTCCTCCTCTCGATGCCCCTTTCCTTCGTCGGGGCGTTCGGTCTATTGCTTGTCATGGGAAAAACGCTGAACATATACAGTTTTATCGGTGTTATTCTCCTGATGGGTCTGGTTAAAAAAAATGCGATCCTCCTCGTGGATTATACCAATACCTTGAGAGAGAGGGGAATGACAAAAAGAGAGGCCATTCTGCAGGCAGGACCGGTCAGATTGCGGCCGATTCTGATGACGACCTTTGCCATGATATTTGGAATGCTGCCCGTGGCCATGGGTTTGGGTGAAGGGGCTGAAACCCGTTCACCCATGGGAATTGCCGTTATCGGCGGATTGGTTACGTCTCTCTTTCTGACGCTTGTCGTGGTGCCGGCAGCGTATGACCTGTTTGATGACTGGACGGAAAAAATCAAAAGAAAGAAATTGACCGGGGGATAAAAAACATGAAGATGTTTTTCATCGTTTATTCCAGCGCTGCCGACTGGGATGTGATTGAGACGTTCAAAAAGGCAGGTATCAGTGAATATACAAAGATGGAAGAAGTTCATGGGGTAGGAACGGATACGGAACCGAAACTGGGTACACATGTCTGGCCAGGAGCAAACAACGCCCTTTTCATGGCTGTTTCTGATGATAAAATAACCCTGATTGTCAATCTCATAAAACAGATAAAGGGGGAACACCCGAGATCCGGCATCAAAGGCTTTATTTTACCCATGGAGGAGTGTGTTTAAATCTCTCCGGGTCATATTCCCCGAAGCTTGCTGCGGGGTAGTTAATGTGTGACCTTCATCATGCCAGGTCCTTACAGAACATAACAAAAGGGGATAATCATTTGCGTCGAGAGATGTTTTCAGAAGCAGATATCCGGCAGATCGAAGCAGAAGGACTTACACTGCAGCAGGTGCTTGCCCAGATTAACCTCTTTGAAAAGGGGGGCTGTCCCGCCGGCTTGAACAGACCCTGTACCGTCGGCGAAGGCATTGTTGTTCTTACCGAAGAAGATATGCCCGAGTTAATTGCCCTGTGTGAAGACGGTATGCGAAAAGGCAGGATGGTGAAATTCGTTCCCGCCTCAGGAGCAGCGAGCCGAATGTTTAGGGAATGGTTCAGAATTTTTGATATGGGAGGCTTTGATTCCGTAGAAACAGGACAGAACTTTGCGCAGAACCTGAAAATTCATGCTTTTTTTAATGACTTAAATGATGCGATCAAGCGTAACGGGGAAAGTCTTGAAGGGCTTTTGAAAGCAGGAAGACATAGGGATGTCCTGCCCTATATCCTGACGATAAAAGGACTGAATTATGGCTACCTTCCCAAAGCGCTCCTGAAATTTCATCGGTATCCGGATGACGATAGCCGTACAGCGCTGGAAGAACACCTGGTTGAGGCAATCCTCTACGCTCAGGAAGCCGGCCGTGTCTGCCGGATCCATTTTACCGTTTCAGAAGAGTATAAAGAGGCGGTAAGCAGCTTCATATCAAGAATAAAAGATAATTATGAAAGTCATTACGGGGTGACTCTCGATGTGACGCTGTCCACGCAGAGATCATACACGAATACTATCGCTGTTGACATGGAGAATCGCCCATTTCGAGATCCCCTGGGACGCCTTGTCTTCAGGCCCGGTGGGCACGGGTCACTGCTGGAAAATTTGAACGACCTGGATGGGGATATCATCTTTTTGAAAAATATCGATAATATTGTGCCCGACAGATTGAAGCCTGCGACGGTGCGTTACAAGAAAGTCCTGGGGGGCTATCTCATCAGAATCCAGAATGAGGTCTACAGGTATCTGCGTCTCCTGGGGGCAGAGAGAATCAATGAGGATGTGATGAAAGAAATCCTGACTTTCTGCGGCGGCAAACTTAACATGATTTTCCCCCCATGGTTTCAACACTTGCCGCTGCCAGAAAAATGTTTGTACATGTTTGACAAACTCAACCGCCCCATTCGGGTATGTGGCATGGTTCAGAATGAAGGTGAACCCGGCGGAGGCCCTTTCTGGGTGGATAATAAGAATGGAACGGGAACGCAATCCCCGCAAATTATAGAAGAATCACAGGTTGACCAGGGCTCTCCCGATCAAAAAGCGATCTGGGCGCAAGCTACTCATTTTAATCCTGTCGATCTTGTCTGCGGTGTAAGGGATTACCTGTTTCAGAAGTTCAACCTTCACGAATTTGTTGATGGAAACACATTTTATATTTCAAAGAAATCGGAAAAGGGACAGGGGCTCAAGGCACTGGAGCTCCCGGGTTTATGGAATGGCGCCATGGCTTTCTGGAACACGATTTTTGTGGAAGTTCCTACTGAGACCTTTAACCCTGTCAAGACTGTTGATGATTTATTGAGACCGCAGCACAGGATGGATGGGTAGTCAAATGATCAGCCCTTCTACCTCATCCCGGTTAACGGCTTTTACCCTTTCATGTCTGACGGTATGTCTCGTCCTGCATGTGGCCACGACCTCGGCGTCGTTTGGGGCATCGCTGTAAAGTGCACAAAGAGACGCGGCAAGGAGGAGGGTTTTATCATCACATTCGTACGGAACAAGTACGGTTGGCCCGGGGGTGTTCGCCATATGGATGACCGTATCTCCTTCTTCGGATAAACGCAAAAGGGACTCGTTATCCGCACTGTTTCGCCCCACAATCACCTTGGCGGATGTATTCGGTCGAAAATGCCTGCCGAACTTCAGGAGGTTCACGTCCCTTAGTTTGAAATCTTTTTGATGATCAAAGAGATCTTTGAGCCTTTTGGAAAAAAGAGGATCTGTCAGCAAACATCCCCCCGCAGGTGACGGGTAATCCGTAATGCCATAATGCCTTGCCAGTGCCAATTGGTGCTTTCTGCCTCTCCCCTGAATGTCCAGAAGTTTTTCCCGGTCGATCTTTCCCGCTGTTTCCAGCTTTGTTGCGGTAAGAAACTTTGCGCTCAACGGTCGCAATATATATTCTCCATAGCCCGAATTCTTCGCAACAATATAGAGAGATTGCCTGTTCTGAGACATGGGGCGCTGGCCAAGCACTTCACCTGTAAAAATAAAATCGGCTCCCGACTCCTCCATGATTCTGCCTGCTTTTTTCAGCATAAGGGTATGACAGTCAATACAGGGGTTCATGTTTTTCCCATATCCGTATCTGGGCGCCTTCAGTATTTCAAGGAGTTCTTCAGTGATGTCCTGGGTCAGAAGGGGAATCCCCATCATGACTGCTGCATGTTGGGCCTTCCGGGCACTAAAAAAAGGGGTTTCAAAAGTGACCCCCAAAACCTCGATTCCCTGTTCCAGAATAACCTTCGTGGCAAGAAGGCTGTCCAGTCCCCCTGATAAGAGAGATATTGCCGTTACTTTCAAAATTTTACGAGATTCACCTCCCATTTATGATGAAGATGCCCGTAGATGTCCCCATCCATATCAAAATCAATCAGATACAGAGATCTCTTGTCCCGCGCAATTTTAAACGCAGGGATTCTGATGATGCCTCTTGGCTGACTGGCCTTATCAGGTTCTGAGAACAAGAACGTATCGAACGTGTACGGGATGTTCATGACTTGAAGGATTTTCTTTATAACCGATTTTCTGCTCTCGCCTTCTCCCAAAAAAACCGCGTCTGTGTCCCTGTTTTTGAGGTTATCCATGAATTGCTGAGGAATTTGCTTTGAATGGACCATCACGTATCTGTCACCTTTTTTGACGAGCAGGTCTGCCATGATGGACAGATTGAAACCATCCCTGGCGGAATCGAATATTCTGACTTCCGTATCTTTAACCGGAGAATAGCCGAGAGTTAAAAGAAGGGCATAGATCATGTCTTTTGCTGAATTTCCTGTGATGACGGGTATGTCCGGCACAGTATATTTCAAATCCTGTGCACCTACCAGTCCTTGCCCATCCATGATTTCAGTGATGATCAGGCCGTTTTTCCCGGCATAAACGTTCATTGGCCTCGGCAGTAGTTGGGAATTTTCCGACACAAAAATAAGACCCTGCAGATATGGTTTACCTTTTCCGGAGGTCTTTTTTGAAATCGTCCAGTCAAGCATGAACTGGAGGGTTGGATTCTTCCCTGTGGAGAAAGGTTTCGTTTCCCTTGACATCGTATAAGTGCTGGAGGCGTTAATGATCTTTTGAAGAATGCTGATAATGCCGTCATTGCCACCGGCCTTGACGACACGATAGTTTTGCCAGTTTGTCTGGATCATCTTTTTCAGCGATTCGGGGACACGGTCAGTAAAATCCACAAGGATGGTGCTTCCATCTTCAAGCTCCGCAACAGGAATCATGGCGCAGTCAATGGTAACCTGACCCATCTGAGGAATGGGAATGAAATACTTGCCCGCCGTCATAAGGGACCCATTCATCCGGCCGATGATTTGCCTGATGATGTCCATACGGTTTTCCGGGGGCATGACTATTTTTTCTTTCCGCTCGTCCTTCTTTGCCTCAGAGGCCTCAACCTGAGGAGCTTTGACATCCTGCCTGGTGATAACGATGCTTCTTCGGGGAAGTTGAAGGACCTGTCCGGGATAGATTCTGTTCAGGTTTTTTATGTCGGGATTTAGCTGCGCGATCAATTTAACCGCTTTTAAAATGTCGGCAGGTTTTACATTTAATTGGCGGTAAGCAATACGCGACATGGAATCGCCCTTCCTTGTGGTATATACTTTCCTGGAAGCTGTGTCTTCAGAGGCAACACTTTCTTGAGGCTCTTTTTCAGGGAGCATGATGATCTGGCCGGGGTAGATCTTGTTTAGATTATTCAATTTTGGATTGAATTGCTTTATAATGGCAAAACGGTGCGATGTGATTCCCACCTGATTCTGCATGATATCAAATAGCCTTTCTCCTTTTTTTACGACATAGGGTCGGACTTTCTGCCGGGGAATGGCCGTCTTTTTCAATGAAATATGAGCGGTGCCCTCCTTTGCACAGAGTTCATGAGCCGGGTTTATCAGGGGCAGAACAAAAAGAAGAACAAGAAAGCGATATCGTATACGTGAATAGCTCATATCCATACCCTCGTCAGGAGACTCACTTGTCGTTAAAGGAATAAATTATTTAGTATCGTTCAAAAGGTTGGGCAAAAATCATTTGAGGCATAATAATGTCGTCTAATCGTAGATTCAAATCTTCTCTGGAGTTACCCACAACCGCGCCTGGCAGCCCTTTAATAGCAAGGCCGGACGCGGTTGTGGGTAACTCCACTCAAACGTCTATCGGCCGTTACCAAAAACACCTATTGAAAAAGTTTGCCCCAACTTCTGAACGTTACCCATTACTTGGTACCATCTACCTGAATCCATGAAGAAAGTCAAATGACCATCCATAGGGTGATTATTTTTCAAAGATATCAAATACCATGATGATCGTGGTTGCACAATCAAAGTCAAGTGATATAATGCCTTAATTTCTTACAATCTTGAACGTTGAAATTCTCAATGACTCTTAGTAGCGGGACATTCACAATTACAGGAGGTTTTTTACAGATGGGTGATGCAGACAAACAGGCCGCCTTTATGAAGGAGATGCAGGTCAGGCTTGATAAGAAACTAAAGGAGCACGAGATATCGATAGTAGAACACTGGAAATCCCAGCTTGATAAATTAATATCCATGAAACCGGACGGAATCGCTTCCCTTCAGTTGCAAATGAAAAGAATTTCCGATATGATGTCCAACCGGATCAAAATGCTGAAAAAGGAGTGAAATGCAAGATATAACAAATTTTTTATTCGAAGTGGGTATGTTGAAGAAAACACCGAGAACGGGCTTTCAGTTTCTCGGTTCCGGAAGTGAATCTGTGGCGGAACATATCTTAAGAACGGTATTTATCGGTTATGCATTAAGTAAAATGGAGCCGGATGTGGATGAATATAAAGTACTTAAAATATGCCTTGTCCATGATCTTCCCGAAGCCAGGACGGGAGATATGAACTATATGTATAAAAAGTACGTGACGGTAGATGAACTGAAAGCGGTAGATGAACTGACGGAGACTTTGTTCTTTGGTGAAGATATCAAAGCCGCCATAAGCGAATTTAATGAAAGATCGACAAGGGAATCTCTTATAGCCCACGATGCAGATCAACTTTCTCTGATTCTTCAACTTAAAGAGTGTGGGGATCTTGGTAATAAATACAGTGAGGAATGGATAAAGTATGCGAGCATGCGGCTGTATACCCAAAACGCGAAAAAGTTGGCAGGCAGTATTCTAAAAACAGATTCAGCCGAATGGTGGTTCAAAGATAAAAGTGACTGGTGGATAAACGGCAATCACAACGGTAAATGAGAAAATGGCCGTCCGCAGGCCCTTTTTTCTGTGAGGGGTCTTCTTAATGCCACATTTGTTGACGCAAATGCACCATTCCTGAAATAAACGCATAAATTTAAAGGCAAATATAGAGGTCAATGTATCCATGGGAACAAAGAAGCAGAAGAGAACGACGGATATAAAGGTAAAGAAGAAGAAAAAAAGCATCAGGAAATCTTTCCTTTTTTTCATCGTTGCCGTTGTGGTGGTGTTTCTCATTTTGTTGTTTGTGAGTCTTTTTGAATACGTGTTTCCTCCGACAAAAGATACCGTTGCCAGGAAGAAGGAAAAGCAACAGGTCACACTTTACTTTTCAGATGCCAATGAGAGGTTTTTAATTCCGGAAAAGAGATATATCCCGAAAGAAAATAATCCTGAACAACAGGCGAAAGAAGTGGTGAAAGCCTTGTTGGATGGCTCGAAAACAAAGCTCATTAATACATTTCCTGAAAAGGTAAAGCTTGAAAGTATAAAAATTGATGAAGGGCAGACTGCCTATGTGAGCTTTGATGATAATCTTGTTCAGCTTCATCCGGGCAGCAGTGCCAGCGAAATAGCTACCATCTATTCGTTGACCAACAGCCTGATTCGGAATGTTTCGGGCATCAAAAAAGTAAAACTGCTGATTTCGGGCAAGGAAATAGAATCTATTAAGGGGCACATTGATACGAGGCAACCCTTTACGATGAATAAAGAATTGCTGGCGCCGGGATCAAAGGAAGGATAATCCTGATGTCCTTACGACAAAAATTATCAAGGACGAGAAATATCGGGATCGTGGCTCATATTGATGCCGGCAAGACGACGGTAACGGAGAGGATTCTCTTTTATACGGGAAAAGTATATAAAATGGGTGAAGTCCATGACGGGGAAGCAACAATGGACTGGATGCCTCAGGAACAGGAGAGAGGGATAACCATCACGTCTGCGGTTACGGCTTGCAGTTGGGAAAACCATGAGATTCAGATTATTGATACGCCGGGTCACGTCGATTTTACCATGGAGGTTGAAAGGTGTCTCAGGGTACTTGATGGAGCATTGGTTGTTTTTTGTGCTGTAGGGGGGGTTGAGCCTCAATCCGAGACCGTTTGGCACCAGGCCGATAAATATAGCGTTCCCAAAATTGCTTTTATCAATAAGATGGACCGTGTAGGTGCAAATTTTTTCGGAACCATCAATATGATGAAGGAAAGGTTCAATTCCATCCCTCTGGCCATACAGATTCCTTATGGTCAGGAGGAGAACTTTGCCGGCGTTGTGGATCTGATTAGAGAGAAACTCATTACGTGGCATGGAAATTCCCTGGGTGTATCATTTACACTGGGGGATATTCCGTCCGATATTATTTCTCAGGTGCAAGAATACCGTGAAAAATTGATTGAAACGCTTGCAGAGATGGATGATCAAGTCGCAGAGAAATATCTGGAGGGAAACAGCATTTCAGAAAAAGAGATTATGAAAGCCGTCAGACAGGCAACCCTTTCTCTAAAAGCCGTACCTGTGATGTGTGGCACTGCCTTACGGAACCAGGGCATTCAACCCCTCATGGACGCCATCGTTCATTTTCTCCCGTCGCCGGAAGATGTCCCGCCCGTCAGGGGAATCAATCCATTAACGGGTTATGAAGAGACCAGATTAAGCAACGACAGGGAGCCTTTGGCCGCCCTGGCGTTCAAGGTCATGCAGGATGATGGACGGAAATTGACTTATCTGAGAATTTATTCGGGGCATCTTAAGATGGGTCATGACATCTACAATGTTTCGATCAGAAAAAAAGAAAAGATTTCGCGACTGCTGAAAATGCATGCGAACAAGAGGGAGAGAATCGATCAATGCGGCGCGGGGGGAATCGTTGCCGTTGTCGGGCTCAAAGAAACGACCACCGGAAATACCCTCTGTGATGAGTCCCACCCGATTCTCCTGGAGCCGATAGAGTTTTATGAGCCCGTCATCAGCCAGGCAATCGAAGCGAAGACCCCCGCCGATCAGGAGAAGCTGTCCGTTGCTCTTACCAAGCTGATGGAAGAAGATCCCACAATCAGAGTAAAGTATGAAGATGAAACGGCCCAAACCGTTATTTCGGGCATGGGGGAACTGCATCTTGATATTATCATTGACAGATTGAGAAGGGAATTTAATACCCTTGTGAATGTTGGTAAACCACGGGTTGTGTACAGGGAAACCATTCAGAAGCAGGTAGAGGCGGAAGGCCGTTTTGAGAAGGAGCTGGGTGAAAAGAAACATTTTGGTCATGTGAAAATCACTCTCGAGCCGAAAGCGAGGGGAACGGGAATAGCGTGTGTAAAGCTTATAGATGAAGCCACCATACCTTCTGATTTTCATGAGGCCATTGAAGATGGCATCCGGGAATCAACACTGAGCGGCGTTTTGGCTGGCTACCCTGTTGTAGATGTTACAATTACGATAACAGGCGGATCTTTCCGAGAAGGAGAGTCTACAGAACTCGGTTATAAGATCGCAGCCTCATCCGCTGTGAGAGATGGCTGTCTGCGGGCCGATCCTACGCTTCTTGAACCCCTCATGATGGTGGAGATCATCACACCCAGGGAATTTATGGGAGAGGTCATCGGAGATATCAACGCCAGAAGGGGAGAAATTCAGGCCATATCAACAAAAGGACCGATCAGTGAAATCAAGGCGAAGGTGCCTTTGAAGGCCATGTTTGGATATTCGACAGATATTCGCTCGGCGACCCAGGGAAGGGCCACCTTCTCCATGCAGTTTTATGCTTATGATAAGGCTTAACGAAAGCCCGTTTATTTGGTAACTGAAATATGTCGCCTGTTTTGAAGATTCTCAGGATTATCGGTGGACTATACAGGGAGCGTTCCTTCCAGATTGCCCTCGTGACCATGAGTATCATATTTTTGAGTTCAATCGTTGTTTATTACTTTGAACAGGCAAAGACAGGTGCCAACATTCATTCCATATGGGATGGTATTTGGTGGGCCGTCGTTACCATGGGAACGGTGGGTTATGGCGACAAGTACCCGGTAACTACCGGTGGAAGGATTGTGGGGCTGTTCCTCATATTTGCCGGTGTTGGTTTGATGTCTTTGTTTACAGCAACCATTGCCTCTATATTTGTGGAAAAGAAAATAAAGGAGGGGAAGGGCTTGGAAACGGTTAAAGATAAGGACCATGTCGTTATATGTGGCTGGAATAAATATACCGAAGAGGTGCTTCATGGGTTGACGACGTATGGAACAATGTCGGAGATGCCCATTATTCTCATTAATGAGCTTTCTGTGGATGAGATAGACGCCCTGAAACTCAAGTATCATAAAAATAATCTGAAATTCCTCAGAGGAAATTATGTTCATGAGGATGTCCTGTTGAGGGCCAATATTACAAAGGCGCGATTCGCTTTGATCATGGCCGATATTTCAGGGAGCCATGGACAGGAGAGGATCGATGAACGTACAACCCTCGCCGCTCTTACCATCAAATCCATCGCCCCACATGTGAAAACTGTTGCCGAACTTCTGGATAGTGAAAACAGGCAGCATCTGAGAAGGGCAAATGTTGATGAGGTCATTGTAAGGGGAGAACACATCGGATCACTTCTGGCAACGGCAATAAATTCACCGGGGATACCCCGGATTTTTTCAAGCATGCTGTCTCTGGGCGATAACAACAAATTGTGGCGGGTGGACATTCCCAGGAACTTCATCGGCAAGACGTTCAAGGAACTGAACGTTTTTTACCGTGAAAAGCACCATGCCATTCTGATTGGAATTTTGAAGGAGAAAAAGGCGATGAAACTGGAGGATCTGCTCTCGGACAATACCTCCGTTATCGATACTTTTATAAAGGAGAAAATCAAGGAGTCTAAGAAAGACTTTTTATATAAGAGAGATGAGACTCAGTTTATGGTAAACCCCGAAGATGGGTACATCCTTGGCGGAGACGAATTTGCCATCATCCTTTCCAGGGTGATGCCACAGAAAACAGCATAAATGAAAAGGCATGGCAGGAAAGATGATTGACGAAATCTCAGGAGATGTATGATGGAAAAGGATATTTCTCTCTTGAAAGAGATTACCCTCTTTAAGGATCTCCCCATGGAGAAGATAAGGAAAATTGTGAATATATTGCGCAGGGTAACCTTCGCGGAAAACGAGATCATCATGAAGGAAGGCGATTCTGGTGACACAATGTACATCATTTTGGAGGGATCGGTTGAGGTCGCAAAGAGTCTCGTCATAGGGGATATGGATGATGAGGACGTGGGGAAGAACAAGGTATTTACGAGACTGGACGGTAAACAGCATGCCGTGTTTGGTGAAATCGCTCTTCTGGAGGAATTAAGAAGAACGGCAACGATCAAGGCAATCACGAATTGTGTCTTATATGAAATTAAGAAGGATGATTTTTTGAAACTTGCTGAAGATGATTATGAACTGGGTTACCGTATTTTACTGAATATTGCCAGGGTTGTTAGTGCAAGGTTGAGGAAGGCGGATGAAGAGACCGTTAAACTGACAACCGCCCTGAGCATCATCTTGCAGGAAACATGAAATGATAAGGTTTGAAGAATTTGAAAAATAAATTCGGATTTTCTCGGAATCGTTTGTACGAACCTCAGATTCGCATCGAGGAATCCATTTTTAAAAAGTTTCAAAATAAACAAGAAGGGATCTTATGGAAAAGGCAAAAAAGGGGAAGGACTATTCTCAGAGGGCGTCATTCGGATCCCTGCTTGATAAGGACAAGTTGTTAAAAAGTATCTTCCGGATCAGCACGTCTCTCACCGCACCCTCAAATGTTAATGAAATTCTCACACGAATCCTGGATGAAGTGGTTGATACCATCGGTTTCGATATGGGCATCATTCGTCTTCTCGATGAGACAAAAAAATATCTGGAAACCAAGGTTGTGAAAAATTACAGTCCTGAAGAGATAAAAATAGCTTTTTCTGTCGCCCTGAGTCTTGATGAACATGATTGTATATCTACAAAAGTTGCGAAATCCGGTCAGCCTATAGCAATTGAAGATGCAGCAACGGACGCAAGAATTACTGAGACTGACCGGATGCTGACGAAAATCTACAACCAGGGGTCCATCGTATGCGCACCCCTTAAAATCGGCGACGATGTCATTGGAACGATTGCCGCCTGGTGCAAGGAGGAAACAAGGTTTTTCCCCGAGGAAATCAGCCTCTTTCTGACCTTTGCTAACCAGATGAGCATTATTATTCAAAATACATGGCTTTTCGAAACCAATGCGGAAAAGATCCGTCAGCTTATGATTCTCCAGGAGGCTGTTTCCGAGATCAACATAAGTCGCGTCCTCGATAACCGGATCCTGGATATTCTTAATAAGAGCGCCCTGAAGATTGCAAAAGCCGACAAGGTACTGGTCTATTTCCTGGATATAGAGAAAGACCGGTGTCTGGTGACTGACGGTGGTAAAGTATTTATTGAGGAGAAAAAGACCTACGATGACAAGATCGGGAAGAGCATTTTAAAGGAGGCGATAGATAAAGACAAAATTATTGTTCGACGTGAATTATCTGATAACCATGGGGTTACCGTTTGTGTTTATCCCGGTTATTCTTCAGAAATAGCCTTTCCTTTTCATATCAAAAACAAGTTTACAGGCGCCCTTTATCTGGCCAAGCGGTCGGGAAGCTATTCCCAGGGTCAGATAAACATCCTGGATGTTCTGGTAAAAAACGCCGTTACATCGTACGACAATGCCATCATGCACTCCATGTTGTCACTTGAAGCAAAAACGCTGAAAACGGAAGTGGAAAAACTCAAGGAAAGAGAAGATATTCTCCTTGGTTTTCATAATATTCTTGGAAAGTCCAAAAAAATGCTGGGTCTGTTTCATGTCGTTGAAGAAGTGGCCGCCCACAATACCAACATTTTGGTTCAGGGTGAAAGCGGCACCGGCAAAGAACTGATTGCCCGTGCAATCCACAAGCAGAGTGACAGGAACGCAAAGCCCTTCGTGGACGTTAATTGTGCGGCAATTCCCGGGACGCTTCTTGAAAGTGAACTCTTCGGCTATGAAGCCGGTGCATTCACTGACGCACGTAAAAGGAAAATAGGTCTTCTTGAGTATGCAAATGGTGGAACCCTGCTTTTGGACGAAGTAGGAGACATGGGTATCCATCTGCAGGTCAAGTTCATGAGAATGTTAGAGAATGGCTACATCCGGAGATTGGGCGGGACGGATAATATTCCCGTTGATGTCCGGTTCATATTTTCAACAAACAAGGATCTTGTTAAGATGGTAAATGAGGGATCGTTCCGCGAGGATCTCTTTTACAGGATCAGTGTTGTTCCCATCATGATCCCGCCGCTTCGGGAGAGGGGCGATGACATCATTCTTCTGGCACGATTTTACGTGGAAGAATTCAATAAGAAATTCGGAAAGAAAGTAAAAGGCCTCAGTAAGGATGCCGAACTTGTTTTCAAGGCCTATCAATGGCCCGGGAATGTTCGAGAACTGAAGAACATCATTGAGCGGGTGATGATTCTCCAGAGTATCGGGAACATTATAATGCCGGAAAATCTTCCTGGAGAAATCAAAACGACACAGCAGCAAAAACAGTTTAAGATAGATATTGATGATTTTATTTCTTTACTGTCTGAGGGCGTTGATTACACGGCTGTCACTCAAAAGATAATTACAGAAATTAAAGAAAAAATACTTGAAAACGCCCTGGAAATAAGCGGAGGGAACAAAACCATGGCGGCAAAGCATTTGAGCATTTCGCGTTACAAGCTTATCAGGGAACAGAAGAAAATCGGCAGACATATGAATTGAGAGATCGTATGTGCAGATAACGCACATATTGTGCGTTATCTGCACATACGATGAAAGGCCTGATTGTATTGTATTTTCCGTCATGTGGTGATTTTATTTGTGCAATATCCGCACGATTAACATGACTTTTTAAAGGATGATATCTATCATGGGTGCTTTACGGCGATTTATAAAATCCCCCCATACGATGTTCGCAATTCGTAATTAGTTGTATTTCAAACGAAATATTTTATTGTCGTATTTTAAATGACACCTGATCGTTTTTTAATGTCAAACTGGCACCTATCTTGCGGTATAGAAAGGCAACGAAGAGACCTCATGGAGAATGGAAGAAACCTTTAGGAATAATCTTAATGAAATGATTCATGAAAGGTAATTCTCTTGAGGTCTCGCTGCAATCATACTCATGTATAGATAAATTAATGGAAAAGGAGGAGAACAAAAGTCAGTCGCAGAACGAGGATCAGGAAGAATTGTCAATTTTGGAATTTGGGTTTGTATATGATTTTTTCATATCAAAAGGAAAAAGCGGCGCCTTAAGAAAACAGGAAAAAAAAGAACAAACAAAAGATAAAAATAAAAGTAAATTTCAAGACAGTGATCAAAGCGTAGCATTTTTTCTCCCTGATTTTTTTACACACGACGATTAGTTCTGCTTATGAGAAGAGACACTTAGTAAAATCGGTGGATGGTTTCCTTTCCCTCCTTTGCCATCCACCGACCCCCTTACCAGAGATTCTGAGAGGGGGGTCAGTATTTATGATCCCTTTCAGTTTTCATAGCGGTGGATGGTTTCCCTTCCCTCCTTTAACCATTTACCTTTTGTTATCTTGAATTCAGGGACACATACCGTACACAATGGATATGTTTTTTACCCGCCCTGTCCGGGGGCAGGGAATATCATTCAGCACTATAACCCGATAGATCATCACAGATTAAACCTGAAATAGGCAATGTCTCCATCAGAGATGATGTAATCTTTACCCTCTGAACGGATAAGACCGTTTTCTTTGGCCTTCACCATACTGCCGATTTTGATGAATGCATCAAAATGAATAACTTCAGATCTTATGAATCCCTTTTCCATGTCACTGTGAATTCTGCCCGCTGCCGCAGGCGCACGTGTTCCCCTGGGAATAGTCCAAGCACGGAGTTCAGAACCAGCCGTTGTATAAAAGGTTATTAATCCCAGGAGGTCATAGCCTGCTCTGATCAGTTGCTGAAGGCCGGATTCTGCAAGACCGAGATCATGGAGGAATTCCTTTTGCTCTTCCTTCGGTAACTCGGAGATGTCAGCTTCCAGGTCACCGCAGATGGCGATTACTTTTGCACCTTCTTTCTCGGCGATGGATTTCACTCGCTTGATATAATCGTGATTTCCTTCTTTAAGAATAGATTCACTTACATTGACGACGTATAAAACTTTTTTTAACGTCAGAAGGTGAAGGTCTCTTACGATTTCTTTTTCCTCATCGTTAATCGGAACGTTTCTCAAGGGGATTCCTTTATCCAGAGAATCCAAA
The DNA here is from genome assembly GCA_037143735.1 of Deltaproteobacteria bacterium. Classification (GTDB taxonomy): domain Bacteria; phylum Desulfobacterota; class Syntrophia; order Syntrophales; family UBA2185; genus JAPLJQ01. The sequence goes on along the minus strand of JBAWYD010000032.1, from coordinate 1,267 downwards.
ATACGCTCACAAAGACCAACCTCTTTACGGGCGAGCTTGTCACCCGATTTTGCCGGTCTGTCAACCCTGGCGATTTTCTTTTCCAGGGTGTCAAGATCGGCAAGCATGAGTTCGGTGGCGACGGTTTCGATGTCGCGCACAGGGTTGATCGTGCCGTTGACATGAACAACGGAGGGGCTATCGAAGCCACGTACGATGTGAACGACGGCATCCACTTCCCGGATATGTCCGAGGAATTTGTTTCCCAGGCCTTCGCCCCGGCTCGCACCCTCTACGAGACCGGCTATGTCGAGGAATTCTATGGAGGTATGAGTGACCTTGGGGGGCTTGATGATTTCAGCGATTTTTTCGAGTCTCTGATCGGGAACGGAGACAATGCCGACATTCGGGTCAATGGTGCAGAAAGGATAATTGGCCACTTCAGCCCCGGCTGCGGTCAGGGCGTTGAAGATGGTGGATTTCCCGACATTCGGCAGGCCTATGATGCCGCATTTAAACCCCACAAAATTCCCCCTTCTTAATGTCCGGTTGTTATTTTTTACCGCTGTCTGTGAATTATAAAGACGTCAAAATTATTGTCAAGTTCTTTCGACTGGTAGTGGCTCCGTATTCCAGATGCACGGTCATCCAGGGGCACACCAAGAAAGGTCACACAGGTAAAAGTATAAAACTGCCCCATTTTTGTCTAACCAAAAATAAGTATCGATTTTATCCGCTTTATTGAATTTGCTGGGATCAGTCACCGTACCTCCGGCAAAGCCGGAGGCTTGTAAATGTGAACCGCTCAAAGCGGTCTGATTATGAACCACCTGAAGGTGGTTATTCTTCAAACATACTCAATTGATCTATCAATATAACGCTGAGGACTACGGGCGTAAGCCCGTAGGTGAAAGCGTTCTCAACTTTCCCATGCCTTTAGCACGCGGAAAAAATGAAACAATCTCTCATTGAAAACATCAACTTATCTTCCCCTGAAACCATCAAGATGCTGTCGGATTTATTAAACGGATTGAAATCATTTAAAAAACCATCACCGTAGTTGCCGTTCCTGGAAATGTCGTCGTGAGGATAATCGTCATCAAGGCAGGGGTCAGGGGGGCACGTGCCGGAAGGTGCTCAGGGATGATTTGTCAGGCGTTGCGCACTACACCTACGCGCTACAGAAGGATATTTTACGCCCTCTTATAGGGTCTTTAATATTTAATACACCTCTGTCAAGAGCAAATAGACTTGTCCGGTTTTGTAGCAAATGAGTTGTCCGCTTTTA
>JBAWYD010000031.1:0-21960 GCA_037143735.1 Deltaproteobacteria bacterium | reverse complement strand
GTCAGGATTCTTCAGGTGGTCAAGGCAGACGCGTACGGCCATGGGGCAATCGAGATTTCCAATGTCGCCCTGAAGAATGGTGCGGCCATGCTGGGAGTGGCAAACGCGGACGAAGCGGTACAGCTTCGAGTCAGCGGCATTACAGCACCCATTCTGATCCTGAGTCCTTCGACTAACTCAGAAATCAACGAAATCATTAAATACAATCTGGTCCCGTCGGTCTCGGACCTGAACTTTGCCCGGGAGCTTCAAAAAAAATGTAAAAAGGCAGACCTCAGAGTGCCCATCCATATCGAGGTGGATACAGGAATGGGCAGGGGTGGAACAATGCATCACGAGGCCTTTAAGATGATTGGGGAAATTCTTGATCTCCCGAACCTTTCTCTGGAAGGCATCTTCACCCACCTCTCCTCCAGTGAAGTCATGGAGGATTATAACCGGATGCAGTGGTCCCTTTTCAGGGAGCTTCTCGACAAACTTGATAGGGAGGCTATCCGTATCCCCGTGAAACACATGGCGAACAGTGGAGCCATCCTGAATTTTTCCGAGTTTCATCTCGATATGGTGCGCCCCGGCCTCATGTCATACGGTATCTATCCGTCAGCGGAAACGAAGACAAAGGCCAGTCTCTGCCCCGTCATGTGCTTCAAAACAAGGGTGGTTCTGATCAAGGAATTCCCGAAAGGATACAGCATCGGCTATGGCCGATCATATATCACGGACAAACCGACGAAGGTTGCAACGATTCCCGTCGGATATGGCGACGGTTATGGGCGCATTCTTTCCAACCGGGGAGAGGCGCTGATCAGGGGAAGGCGGACACCGGTGATCGGACGGGTTTCCATGGACATGTGCACCCTCGATGTCACACATATCCCTGACTGCCAGATCGGAGATGAAGTTGTCCTGATGGGACGCCAGGGACAGGAATGCATTTCTGCGGATGACCTCGCCGCCAAGTTGAATACCATCAGCTATGAAATTTTGTGCGCCTTGGGAAAGAGAGCTCCCCGAATATTTTCCCATAAGGGAAAAACGGACACCGTGGAACCCCGGTTGAGGAGAATTTTCATCCCTGACGAAGAGAAATCCATCTCCCGGATCGACAACATCATCCGGTATTGCTTTCAAACCCGGGCAAAGGATGAGGAACTGGGCGATGCCATCTACTATGAGATGTTTGAAACCCTTTTCGGTAAAGAAGACCGACAACTGGAGCTGAGAACCAACTTCAGGTACGATATCAGTGTTTCAGAATTTCCGAGGCAGGAGGTGCTATCGGACCCGTTGACAGGGGATTATTTTAAAGTGACAACCCGCATCGAATATATCAAAACCCTGAAAAATCCAATTTTTATGATTGGGTGTGCCTTGAATGACGAGCAACTGGCGGCTTTTTTCGAGGACAAGCAATGTGAATACCGGTGGCTCCTGAATCGGGGGGAGGACCTCGTCATGGAAAGAGACTTCAGGGTCAACCGTGTCCGCATCGATCATGAAGACATCCCGATAATCAGAACGGAAAACACCGCGAGGGGTTACGAAGTCTGGTGTGGTGAGGATAAGCTTAAGAAAAAATTGAATAGACCGGCCCGGGTGGAAATTGAAATTTTGACAAAGAAATCGAAAAGTAATAACATCCTTTCCGTTTATCTTGTATATCCCACAAGGGGTCTGGACATATCCTTCAATTATGAGGGAATTAACTTCAAGTACGTAAGAGATGTTAGTTTTTTTTCAGGAAAGCAACCCTATCCGGAAGTGACCCGCGAGAAGGGGAAATCCGTAAAGCTGCGAATCAGCGACAATGAGTGGGTTTTCCCCAACAGCGGTGTCGCATTTTTCTGGGGTTTTTAAGATTTTTTAAAGGTTTCTATATATGAAAAGGTTAAGAGTCGGCATTCTATTGGGCGGTATATCGTCGGAGAGAGAAGTTTCACTCAACAGCGGCAGAAACGTGTATGACAACTTGGATAAGGAACTGTATGAGGGAAAACCGGTTTTTATGGATGAACAGGCGCGGTTGTGGATCATCCCTTGGCAGATCATTTCTCAGAATACCACCACAGACATATGTGAAAGACTGGAAAGGGAAGCCGGAAGGATCGCTTACGAGGACCTGAAAAGCGAGATCGATTTTGCCTTCATTTGTCTGCATGGAAAATACGGCGACGACGGGTGCATCCAGGGTCTTCTGGAATTGCTGGGGATTCCATATACAGGTCCGGGTATCCTGGCGTCTGCCCTGGGCATGGATAAACATATTCAGCAGAAGATCCTTCAGGATGCGGGGTTGAGCACACCGGACAGCATGATCGTTTACGAAAAGGACTGGCGGGAAAACAGGGAATTGATTAAAAAGAAACTGTTGGACCACTTTATATTCCCTTTCTTTACCAAGCCGACCAGAGAAGGGTCCAGTGTGGGCGTGACGTCCATCAAGGATGAGGCCTCCCTGGAAAGGGGCATGGAAGAGGCGCTGAAGTGGGATAATGCGGTACTGGTAGAGGAATTTATCGACGGAATCGAGTTTTCATGTATCGTCCTGGAACAGGATGGCGTGGCCATTCCCCTTGATCTTACGGAGATTTATCCTCAGAGCGAATATTATACCTATGACGACAAGTATATGCCGGGGAGGTGCCGGAAATTTACCCCTCCGAAAAACATTCCCCCCGATACGGTGGAAAAGATAAAAACGGAGGTCATCAACGCTTACCAGGCCTTAGGATTCAGGTCCTACGGCAGGATTGACGGATTCATTACAAAGGTCGGCCGGATCCTGATCACGGACCCAAATTCATCATCGGGAATGGCACCGTCTTCCTTTTTCTTTGAACAGGCAGCGTGCGCTGGTATGCTTCCCTCAATGGTCATATCCACCCTGATCCAGAATGCCGTCAGAATCCATCAGAAAAAAAGGGGACCTTTATAAAAGCGAGAAAAGCCTTTCCCAAAAAATAAAAAACCACGAAAGGAGATCATTATGAAGAAGTGTGTGCTGTCAGTTTTTTGTGTTTTAGCAGGTTTTCTTTTAACGGTTAGTCTCACGACGCCGGCCTTTGCCCTTGAATTCGGAGCGAGAGGCTACTACTGGTTTCCAGAATTAAAATCGGATTTGAGGCTGGATGCGAGCGGCTCTGCGGGTACCGAGTTTAATCTCAAGGACTCCTTTGGTCTCTCGAATAAAGGCATCCCTTCCGTGGAAGCCTATGCGGGTATCGGCAAACACCACTTCAGCCTGATGTATACCGAAGTCAAATATTCAGGGACGCAAACGCTTTCATCTCCAATCAACTTCGGAGGAAAGGCTTACAGCAGCAATGTCTCGGGAGATTTCAATTTCAGGATGATTGATGCGGAATATCAGATTGATCTTTTGAATTTTGAGAACCTCATGGCGGGCTTTTCCATCGGGGCGATCGGCAAGGTGAAGTATTTTGAAGGCGAAGCAAAATTGAGCAATGCCGCGCTGGGGGAAACGTCCCAGTCATTCCGACTCCCGCTTCCCATGGTTGGAGTCGGCGCGCATCTGGGGATTCTCGCCAATATCCTGGAGGCAAGAGCCAAGTTTACGTGGATGGGGTATTCGGGAAATTATATCTACGAAGGTCTGGCCGACATCTCTGTCACCCCTTTCCCGTTTGTGGACATCCACGGCGGATATAGAGTGATAGGAGTCAAGATTGATAATGTAAGCGATATAACGGCCAAGACGACGTTCCAAGGGCCATTCGTAGCTCTGACCATTGGTTGGTAAGCATAGGAGAAAACGTGTCAGCATCGTCGGAAAGTACGGATAGGGAAAAGCTCGCCGTCGGCATTGTCATGGCGGGACTGTCTTCTGAAAAGGAAGTCTCTCTCGAAAGCGGCAGAAATATCTTCAGTAAAATCAACAGGGCAAAATATATCCCTGTTGCCATCTTCATGGACAGCAAGGCAGGCTTATGGGAAATACCCATCAAGCTGTTGATGCGCAACAGCACCAGAGATATTGAAGAAGATCTGTTAGAGGAGGCGACGCACATCCCCTACGAGACCCTGAAATCAAAAGTTGATGTGGTTTGCATCGGCCTTCACGGCAAGTACGGGGAAGACGGATGCCTGCAGGGGCTGTTGGAGTTCTTGAAAATTCCATATACGGGGTCCGGCGTTCTGGCCTCCGCCCTGGGAATGGACAAATTCGCCGGCAGAAAGATTTTGAGCATGTGCGGCATCGATGTGCCACGGACTATCCCTATCTACAGGCATCAGTGGATGTCTGATAACAAGGAGAATTTTTTAGATCGGATCGAAAAAGAAATCTGTTTTCCCTGCGTTATCAAGCCAACCAGAGAAGGTTGCAGCACCGCTGTAAAAAAGGTCGTCTCAAAAGAGGGTGTTTCCTCTGCCCTGGAAGAAGCGTTTCAATGGGATAATACAGCGTTGGTCGAAGAATTTATTGACGGGATCGAAGTGACCTGCGGTGTCATTGAGAACGATCATCCCGTGGCGTTAACCCCTTCTGAAACCATTCCCACGGACGATGTCCTGTCTCTTGAAGACAAGTTTCTCTACGGTCAGGGTGAAAACAAGACCCCGGCCAGAGTCTCTGATGAAATCCTGAAGAGGATACAGGATACCGCTGTCGCGACGTTCAGCGCCCTCAACCTGAAAGGATATGCCAGAATAGACATGTTCGTCAGAAAGGACGGGCGGGTGGCCGTTCTTGAACCCAATACACTGCCGGGGATGACGCCTTCCACCGTTCTCTTCCATCAGGCGGCGGCATCGGGAATCACCCAGACAGATTTGATTGACCGGATCATTCAGTCCGCCCTTGAAGCGCATGCAACCAAGAGAGGACCGTTATGATCAGGGGGATGATCAATATCATCCAGAAGCTGGGTCAATGCATCCTGTCGCTGATCGAGAGTCTTGGAAAAACGGGGGTTTTCCTTGGTACCACCCTTTTTTGGACATTTATCCCCCCTTTGAAGCTCGGCAGGGTCATCAAGCAAATCAGTTTCATTGGTGTGAAGTCTTCTCTTATTGTGGTCCTGACGGGCGCCTTCACCGGAATGGTTCTCACCCTTCAGTCCTACTACGGGATGGAAAAGTTCGGGGCAGAGGCCCTTCTCGGTCCCACGGTGGCCCTGGCCCTCATCCGGGAGCTGGGTCCGGTTATATCAGCCCTGATGATTACAGGAAGGGCCGGGTCTGCCCTTGCGGCGGAAATCGGCATCATGCGCATCACCGAACAGATTGATGCCCTGGAAGTCATGGCACTGAACCCTTATCGCTACCTTGTTGTTCCCAATCTTCTGGCGGGGATCATATCCTTTCCCCTTCTGGCGTCCATTTTCAACACCATGGGGATTCTTGGAGGCTATATCGTGGCCGTCCAGCTTTTAGGGGTGGGCGAGGGGGGATACTTCGGGGAAATGATCAACTACCTCACCATGGAAGAAATCCGAATTGGCCTCTATAAATCATTGAGCTTCGGATTAATCATGACGTGGATCTGCTGCTATAAAGGATTTACGGCAACGTACGGTGCCGAAGGTGTAAGCAAGGCGACGACGGAAGCGGTGGTAACCTCATCGGTTCTGATTCTCGTCTGGGACTATTTCCTTACCTCGGTGTTATTTTGAATATGATAGAAGTTATCGATCTTCATAAGTCGTTCAACGGCGTCGACGTCCTCAGCGGAATTGAGTTCCGGGTGGAAAAGGGGGAAATCATGGCTCTCATCGGCAAGAGCGGTCATGGAAAATCCGTCCTGTTGAAACACATTGTCGGCCTCACGAAACCGGATAGGGGCTGCGTGCTCATCGGAGGAGAGGATATCGGTCAAAGCAGGGGCAATGACCTGGAACGGCTGCGCGGGAAATTCGGATACCTCTTCCAGGGCGGAGCGCTCTTTGATTCTATCAACGTGTTCGAGAATGTGGCCTTCCCCCTGCGGGAAAAAACCCGGATGGATGAGGAAAAGATCCGGGATAAAGTCCTTCGGGAATTGGATCAGGTTGGTTTGGCCGGCATAGAAAACAAATACCCTGCCGAGTTGAGCGGGGGAATGAAAAAAAGGGTTTCCCTGGCACGGTGTCTTTGCACAGACCCGGAGATTATGCTTTTTGATGAACCCACCACGGGACTCGATCCCGTGACGGCCAGATCCATCAATAACCTGATCCGTGAAACGCATGAACGGCTCCGGTTTACCGGCGTTATCATCACCCATGACATTGCGCAGATCGTTTCCATCGTCCAGAAGATAGCCGTACTGAACGAGGGAAGGATTGAGTTGACAGGCACACCGGAGGAAATTAAATCGTCTGACGACCCTCTGGTAAGACAGTTTTTTGAAGAATAAAGGGGCGGACCTGCAATTTTCTGATAACCCCGTTTTTTAGCCTTGAGGAAGAGGGAATGATTTGAAAAAGTTAAGGAGTCGACAATGAAAAAATTCAGCCTGGAGCTATACGTAGGAATCTTTTTTATCGCCGGTATACTCTGTTTGGGATACCTTTCCATCAAGCTCGGGAAACTCGATGTGGTCGGCACCCAGGGGACAACCGTCTATGCCGTATTTTCCAACATTGGAGGCCTCAAGGAAGGGGCGGAGGTACAGATCGCCGGGGTGAACATCGGCAGGGTCAAGAAGATAACTTTAGAGGAATACCAGGCCAAGGTCAGACTCCAGATCGATTCCTATGTGACGCTCCAGGATGACGCTATAGCCGCTATCAAGACGAAGGGACTTGTTGGTGAAAAATTCATTGAAATAACTCCCGGAGGGTCGGACGCCATCATCGCCAGCGGAGGGAAGATCCAGGAGACACAACCTCCTTTTGATCTGGAAAGGGCAATCTCAAAGCTTGTCTTCGGAAAAGTATCCGATTGAAAAAAGAGGCGCTGGTGACAAGAAGGAAACCGACGACACTGTTTGTCTTCCTGGCGATGGGAATATTTTTATTATCCGTGTCTGCCGCTTACGGACAGGGTACGGCTCCTCCGGGATCGACTGGCAACTCCACTGAAATCAAGGCCGATATAGGACCTGAGGGAAAGGATCTTGATCGAGCGGCCCAGTCAGTGAAGGAAGCGGATGGGGAAGACAAATTAAAAGGGGAAGCTCAGGATAAGGGGACTCCTGTTTTAGACGGTGCCGACGAGGAGTCGGAAGACGAAGAGGATGAGGAGTTTGAGGAAACGGTAGATACGATTGCGGACCCTCTCAAACCCTACAACCGTTTTATGTTTGAGGTCAACGACAAACTCTACTTTTATGTCATGAAGCCCATTGCCAACGTATATAAGGCCATCCTCCCCGAGCCGGTGAGGCTGTCGGTGCGCAATGTCCTCTCCAATATCAAGACGCCGGTGCGTCTTTTGAACTGCCTTCTCCAGGGGAAGTTCGAAGGAGCGGCAATCGAGTACTCCAGGTTCATGGTCAACACCACCGCCGGGGTCCTCGGTCTTTTTGATGTGGCGAAAAAATACAGCGATCTGGAAAAGCAGGATGAGGACTTCGGCCAGACACTGGGTCATTACGGGGTGACGGAGGGATTCTACATCATCTGGCCCTTCTTCGGTCCGTCAACGGCCCGGGACACCGTTGGGATGGTGGGAGATTTCTTCGCCGACCCCTTGAGATATGCGAATTTCACCAGGGACCTGAGTGTGGCGGGGATCAATGCCGACATCAGCGGCGTGACCGCAGCAACGAATGCAACCAATGAAACCTCTCTGACATTAGGCACTTACGAGGAGTTCAAAGAGTCCTCCATCGATCCATATATTTCCATGCGGAATGCTTATTTCGAGTATCGAAAGAACAAGATTAGAAAATAATTGAACCATCTTCAGGAAAGAGGACGGGTAATGAAACAAACTAAATTATTGATTGCATGCATCATGTGTCTTTTTGCCGCTTTCTTCTGGGTTTTCCCTGCAGTGGCGGCTGAGCCGCCAATGGCGCAAGTAAGGGAAAAAGCGGATAAGGTCATGAAAATACTAAATGACCCTGCCCTGAAGGGAAACAAGGAAAAGAGAAGGCAGATGGTCACTAATATAGTGGAAGACATGATCGACTGGCAGGAAGTGGGTAGGAGGGCTCTGGCACAGCACTGGAGGAAGAGGTCTCCTCGGGAAAAGGAAGAATTTTTAAACCTGTTTCGGGATCTCCTGAAGAGGACATACAGTGAAAAGCTGGACATTTACGCAGGGGAACAAATAATCTATGTGTCAGAAGTCGTCGATGGAAACAAGGCGGTTGTGAAGACCAAGGTGATAAACAAAAAAAAGGAGCAGGAATACAGCGTCGATTACCGTCTCATCAAGAAGGGAGAAAAATGGCTTGGGTATGACGTGATCATCGAGGGAATCAGCGCGGTGAATAACTACCGGGTTCAGTTCAACGAAGTCATCACGGGATCCTCTTACGAGTCACTGGTGAAGAGAATGAAAACCCGGGAATTCAAAGTCAAGGAATCTGCCAAAACCTCCAGGGAAGAGAAAAGATAAGAAGTGAAGCAACAGATCAAATTGAAGAATATATTGACAAAAGAAGAACGATGACTATATTAGTGCCGAACATCGGATGTTCTGGAGATTAAGTGGCCATGTACTTTAATCCATTACAAATGACCCAGGCAAATAACGCATTCCAGCATGCAGAGAAGCTGGCGGGTCATTATTTTCGTCTGAGCCCCGATAAAGTGAGGTCGCACCGTTATGATGTCAAGACCTTGGCTTATCTTGAAGACCATGAGGTAAAAAACGGAGCCTTTGCTCACCTATGCAAGTACCATTATAAGAAAGAGGAGAAGGCAACCTCTCCCGAAGGTTTTCATTTCTATAGAATCTGTCTTCAGGATAACCAGATATTAGACGCCGTTGAAAGAGGTCATTCTTTTATTAAACTGACGCCGCTCATGTTGTACATAGCAGCTCATGAGATTGTCCATATCATACGGTTTGACAACGGGGAAATCGGATTTGATGCACCCATAAAAGAAAAGGAAACGGAAGAAGAAAAAGTCCATGCGATCACAAGAGACATGCTTCAGTCCGGCATGTATTCCGACCTGAAGATTGTCCTGGATTGTTTCAGCAATCGCTACAAAATAGGCGATTTTTGTAATTGAAAAAAACGTTGGAGGCTTTTGATGCCAATTTATGAGTATAGATGTAAAAAGTGCGGTAAAGAATTTGAGTTGTTTCAGAAGATTTCGGATCCGGCCGTAAACACCTGCAAGTTCTGTAAAGGTCCGGCCCATAAGCTGATTTCTCTTTCTGCCTTTCATCTTAAAGGCAGCGGCTGGTATGTCACCGACTACGGCGGAAAGAAAGCGCCGGCCGGTGAAGCTAAAAAAGAGGATTCCTCAACACCCCCATCGACCGAATCCGTCACAAGTGAATCTTCCGCAAGCACAAGCACGGGGAAGGAAGATTCATAAAGATTATTCCCGGCGGATCAACTCAATCTCAAAGAGCTTCGGCCAAAGTTTCCCCGTTACAAACAGCCTATGATTTGCGGAATCATAGGCTATTCCATTTAAGACGTCAACGTCTCCCAAAATGTCCGAAGACCTTAATAGCCCCTGCAATTCAATCCATCCTGTAATGCGTCCCGTTTCCGGGTCAATTCTGGCGATACGATCCTCCTGCCAGATATTGGCAAAGATCTCCCCCCGAACGAATTCCAGCTCATTGAGGCCCATAATCGCCCCGCGATGATCATGAACGGCCACCGTCCTCATTTCTTTGAAAGTTTCCGGATCAAGAAAATGCAGATTCGACGTGCCATCACTTGCAATGAGCCGTTTCCCATCGTGGGTGATCCCCCACCCTTCAGCAGGATAAGGAAATGTTTTCAAGAGGCTGAAACTGCTTTTGTCATATACCAGCCCGACCCGGGATCTGTAAGTCAACTGGATAATCCGGTTCCCCCAAAGGGTAATGCCCTCGCCGAAATATCTGGTTTTGAGGTTGATATTTTTCACAACCCTGCCCGTCTCCAATTCCACCTTGCGCAAAGTTGAATGTCCGTGCAGGCCCGTTCCCTCATACAGATAACCATTCTCAAATACCAGCCCCTGCGTGAATGCTGCTTTATCATGGGGATAGGTCTTCACGATTCTGTATGTATAGATCGGAACGCCGGGACGAACCATCGTATCGTTTGATGACGCCGGACTTCTTGACCAGAATGAAACGAGTGCAACTCCCGACAAAAGGACGACAACGATACCCAATAATGTAAAAAGACGTTTCATGATGTGATCGGATTATGGTTGGGGCCTGTTTTTAAACTGACCCCCATATTACTTGACATGGCCCGTGAGGCTGCGTTTTCTATGCAGACGCTGGACGAGAAAATGATCCACCGCTTCCTGAGAAAGGTCATGGTGGAGGACATCTTTGATCGTATCGATGGGAATCTCAACCCGGGCCGCACTTCTATGGCCGCCGGCACTGCCGTAGGTTCCGAAAGCCTTTTGCGCAATTGCCCCGCAATCCTGACGATAGCCATCACCCCTGAAGATGATAACAAGCTTGTCCTTCACGATTCCCGCAACAATGACATAATAAATATCCACCAGGCGTAGGTAAAAATCTGCCACCTGTACGCAGACATCTACACTTTCCACCCTGCCAAGGAAACTGACAATCCTGTCCCGATAGCGACGTCTGTGGTGATACGAATGGTCATAGTATTTGAGAAAACGTTCGGGAATTTGATTCAATTCTATGCGCCGGACAAGTTGTCGATTGGCACGGGCAAAATTGAGGTAATAGGCGCTCATATCTTCAAGAATCACATCCCTCTCGAAATTGTTTGTATCCGTTTTGATCCCATAGAGCAAGGCCGTATAGAGCCTTTTCGGGATTTTCACCTTCGCGGCCAGGAGATACTCCGTCATGATGGTGGACAATGCCCCGTAGTTTTCCCGGATGTCCGCCAGTTCCGCATGCCATACCGTTGTGCAGGGATGATGATCCAGGACGATCCGGGGTTGAATATCTTTGAGGGCCTCACCGAAGAAAGTGGGTTGTGCATCAATAACGGCAATCATCCTGTATGCCTTCAGGTCAATCTGGTGCAACAATTGGATGTCCACTTTCATCGCCCGGACAAATTCAATATTCTGCTGCCGAACGATCGGCTCCGTCGCAGCAAAGATACTCCCGGAAAGTCCGACCATCTGTTTCAGAAGCTCATGAAGGGCCATTGCCGACGCGACGGCATCGGGGTCGGGGCTGCCATACATGAGCACGGCAAGGGTATCGTTTTGCCGGACCATGGATTTCAGCTTGATGACATTGTGCAATGTCTCCTCTTTGATGAGGAGGGACTCAATACGCTTCATGGAAACGTCTTCCCTTTGAGAGTACTTCCCCAAACATGATTCATACGAGATGAATTCTCCCCTTTGGTTCTGCAGCGATCTCTCCGATGACGGCCGCCTCCGTGACACCCCGGTCATGCATTTTCCTGATTAAGTCTTCCACATGATTTCCGGAAACGGCGATGAGCAACCCTCCCGCTGTCTGCGGATCAAAGAAAATGTCCACCATCCAGTCAGGACAATCGGGGTTGATATCCATGATGGATTTGCGGAAGTCTCTGTTCCGGTGCAGACCTCCCGGTACGACTCCCATTTCGACAAACTCCCGTATTCCAGGGAAAAATGGAACAGCAGCCGCATGGATCACCATGCCCACATCAGACCCCTCGATCATCTCCGCGGCATGCCCCAAAAGGCCGAAACCGGTGACATCGGTGCAGGCATGCACATCCGGCGTCTCCATCATCAGTTCTGCCGCCGTTTTGTTGAGGGTAGTCATGGCCGTTATCGATTTTGCCACCAAGGCTTCGTCTGCCACGTTCCCCTTTAGCGCCGTGCTGACAATACCGGTACCGAGTGGCTTGGTGAGAATCAGGCTGTCCCCCACCCTTCCCCCTCTGTTGAGGAGGACTTTATCGGGATGAATGACACCAGTCACGGAAAGCCCATACTTCAGCTCATCATCTTCAACGCTGTGGCCCCCGATAAGGAGGACGCCCGCTTCTTGCATCTTATCGAGACCGCCCCGCATGATTTCTCTGAGAATGGCGATGTCCATCTTTTTTACAGGAAAGCAAACGATGTTCATCGCCGTCAAGGGTTTGCCTCCCATGGCATAGACGTCGCTCAGGGCATTGGTCACGGCAATCTGGCCGAAGGTATAGGGATCGTCGACGATGGGGGTAAAAAAATCCACCGTCTGGATAATGGCCAGATCATCCCGGAGTTTATAGACCCCGGCGTCTTCCCCGTGCTCCATACCGACAATTAGATTCGGATCGGATATCAAAGGCAAATCTCGCAAGGCTTCGTGCAGGTCGCCCGGACCGAGTTTACAGGCTCAACCGGCCCCGTGAACCGTTTCCGTCAGACGGATATTTTTGTTTTCATTCATCGTTCAATCCAAATTTAAATCTTCTACAGTCGTCCCACCATATTCTCATAAAATACTTTGATCCAATGCCTCCCTTAAATACACTTGCCAGATGGGAGAAAACAAATCACATTGAATTTTTTGAGAAATATACAATAATTACCCATTCAGTCAAGTGATTAATCTAAAAACCACTTAACCTTTGCCTGAGAGGCGCGGTTGTGATAGTAATTATTGTATGAGTGCTGATACGTTTAAAGACATCACTATTCAGCAGATGGAAATTCTCATTGCGCTGGTTGAGACGGGCAGTTTTACTAGAGCTGCCGGAAAACTTTTTCTCTCACAGCCATCATTGACCAAACAGATACAGAACCTTGAAGAGGCCGTAGGAACGCGCCTGGTCAACCGGAGCAGTACGGGGATTTCCCTGACGCCGGAAGGTCGGATTCTTTACGATTATGCAAGGCGGATTCTCCGATTGCGGGAGGATGCGAAAGAACGTATCGGAAGACTCAAAGAACAGGAATCAGGTCACATCTATATCTCGGCAAGTACCATACCGGCCACCTATATTCTTCCCCGCCTCCTCGGCCCTTTAAAACAGACATACCCCGATATGCAGATTCACATCCAGACTCATGACAGCGAAGAAACGCTGCAAATCGTTCTGAACGACCAGTCCGAACTGGGATTTATCGGAAAGGAACCTGCAAACAGAAAGCTTATCGTAAAGAGTCTCTGGAAGGATCGTCTGGTACTGGCAGTTCCCGTCGGTCACCCGATGGCTGAGCGCAGTGCCGTGACGGTGGAAGAACTTGCCGGAGTCCCCTTTGTTGTCCGGGAGCAGGGATCGGCCACACGTGATATTGTCGACGATTGCCTTCAGAGGCACTTTGGAACCAATCTCTCCCGTTTCAATGTGGTGTGCGAAATGGGGAGTTCCGAAGCCGTCAAGGAAGCCATTCTGGCGGGTCTGGGTGTTTCCGTCCTGTCGGTTTTCGCCATCGAGCGTGAGTTATCCCAGGGTTTGCTGACGACGGTCAATATAAGTGATTGTGCCATGGAGAGGTATTTTTATCTTATCTATAAAAAGCAATTCTCTTTAATGAAGTACCACAAACATTTTATCGACATTGTGAAGCAGTATCAACCACTTTACGCAGCCATCCCCGAATGAAAAGCGAACCCGATGGAGATGATGAATAAAGATCGATGTCTCATCATGTTCGCGAAATACCCGGAAAAGGGAAAGGTCAAATCAAGGCTCTGCCAACATTGGGATGAGGGTCTCGTTGTCCTTCTTTACCGTTCCTTTATCGAGGATCTGCTGTACAGATTGTCCGGCGGGGATTACCGGTTCCGCGTCGCTTACCATCCCGTCGAAAAAAAAACAGACTTCATCAAACAGTTCGGCGATGGTTTTTCATACATGCCCCAGATCGGAGAAGACCTGGGGGAAAGAATGAAAGATGCATTCACCCGGTGTTTTTCAGAAAGCTTCCGGTATGTAGTCGTCATCGGGAGTGATAGCCCCGATCTACCCCGGCGGATCATCGGAGAGGCATTCCAGGCGCTGGAAAAACACGGCGCCGTCATCGGACCCGCGTTGGACGGGGGATATTACCTGATCGGATTTTCCGGAAAATTGTCATTCCACGGGGTCTTTGAAGGAATTCCGTGGGGTACGGACAACGTCTTTGAAAAAACGATGCAGCATCTGCAGGAAGCCGGAATCCCGGTCCATGTGCTTCCCCCCTGGAGAGACATTGACAGACCTGAAGACATCGCCGCCCTGATCAAAGACAATGAAAAAACGGATTTTGCCGAATCAAAGACCATGACCTGGCTTTTGATGCGTCCCCTGTTCTCCATCATCGTTCCTGTCCTGAATGAAGAATCTGTTATCAATCCCGCCATTGAACACATTGGCACTCTTCAGGAGGCGACCGGCTCATACGAGATCATCGTCGTGGATGGAGACCCCGAAGGAAAGACGATTGGGGCCATCCGAGATACAAAAGTAATCACCGCCGTCGGCAAAAAGGGGCGGGGAAATCAGATGAACAGGGGCGCCGCTCTGGCAAGGGGAGATATCCTCTTATTTCTTCATGCCGATACGCGGCTTCCATTCAATGCCCTGACTCTCATCGATTCGGCGTTGCGTGATCCCGCTTTCGTGGCCGGCGCCTTTGATCTGGCCATCGCTTCCGTACGCCCTGTCTTCCGCCTGATCGAGAAAACGGCATCTTTGCGTTCCCGGGTGACTCGCATTCCCTACGGCGATCAGGCGCTTTTCTTCCACCGAGACTCCTTCAACGCCATCGGCGGCTTTGCCGACATTCCCATCATGGAGGATGTGGAAATCATGCGCCGCATCAAGAAACGGGGGGATCCGATTGCATTCATCGATGCACCCGTTACAACATCGTCGCGCCGCTGGGAAAAGGAGGGCGTCTTGTATTGCACCCTCCGCAACCGGCTTATAATCTCCCTCTATCTCTCAGGCGTCTCGCCGGAGCGTCTGGCAAAATTTTACCGCTGAGACAATCGAAAACTCAAACACGACCGGTCATTTCCCGGTGGCGGGCCCGCTTATCCTGCCCATATAAGTCATAATAAAACAATCCCCCTGATCGTTGCTATCAGCCGTATACGGCTTATAACATAAATGAATATTAAACGCCTATCTATAATGAATATGAATTTGACTTATTCAAAATATTAATATAAAGCCCACCGCATCATCTTTAATTGAAATCCCTGATAGATCCCAAGGCATCAATGATCATAAAGATAAAAGGCATTGCAAAAAACATTCTGATGTCAGCATGGCCGTACCGGATTTTACGGTTTGGCCTCGCCGCCCTCTTCATTTATGGCGGCGTGATCAAACTTTTTGATCCGAAAAACTTCGCTCGCACGATTTCATCCTATGACCTCGTCCCTGAAATGCTGCTTCCTTTTGTGGCCGTTGGCTTGCCGCTTCTGGAAACAGTGGCCGGCATCGCCCTGTTGTTTAATGTCCGGGGAAGCCTTGCCGTTATTTCCGGACTGCTGGGGCTGTTTGTATTCGTACTGGGGTATGGAATTATGAATGATCTCAACGTGGATTGCGGCTGCTTCGGCGCCGAGGAGCTTTTGCAGCAGGACAGCCTCCGCCAGGCATTCTACCGGGATCTGTTTCTGGCAGGAATCATTGTACCCTATCTGTACATGTCCCGGTGGGTACGCAATCGCGCCGTCCTGGCAGTTCAGGAACAGACGGGGAAGAACAAGGGAGATAAAAATCTGTAAAGTGTAAAGCTGACGCGCTCGTAAAAAGTCCCCCAACCTGTCATTCCCGCTTTCGCCGGAATGACAAAAACGGGCCAAAATTGACTTTTTACGAGTTCATCAACCTATAAATAAAAATAAACAAATGAGGAGATACGTTAAAAGATGATTAACAAAAAAAGTGTTGTCGGGGTTTTTGTTTGTATTGCTTTTATCTTCGGCATGGCCGGTGCAAGTCTCGCCGCTTGGGGCGCCAAGGAAATTGAAACGGAGAAAATCGCAGTGAACCTCGTTCGCGAGGTCGCCCGGGGAGGCTACGGGATCGTGACCACGCAGGAACTTAAAGGCTGGATCGACCAGAAGAAAAGCATGCTGATTATCGACACCATGCCTTACGCGGACAGTTATGTAAAGCAGCACATTCCCGGAGCTGTCAACATGGCATTCCCGATTCCGGAAATGAAAACATTGGATGATAAAACAAAAGCAGACCTTGCAAAGCTGCTCGGTCCGGACAAGAACAGACTCATTGTATTTTACTGCGGTTTCGTAAAATGTACGCGCAGCCACAACGGCGCCATGTGGGCCGTGAAGCTCGGCTACAAAAACGTGTATCGTCATCCCGGCGGAATCAAGGCATGGGGCGAAGCGGACTACCTGGTCGATAAAGTGAAATAATCTTTTATCTCTTGCTTTTAAACGGTATTGCCGTAAAATATTCAAAACACGGAAGTGTTTGATCATGAACGACTTTGATGCGAAAATAGAAGAAATATTTCCAGAAGGACTCCAGAGTCAGGGAATCGATACGCTTCAGATCAACATCGGCCGGCATTGCAACCTGGCGTGTGCACACTGTCACCTCGAATGCTCACCCGGAAGGACGGAGATGATGTTCCGACAGGTCATGGATAAGATCCTGGCTGTTTCAGAAGGAAACATCTTCCATCTCGTTGATATCACCGGCGGTTCCCCGGAGCTGCACCCGGATATCATCCCCTTTATCGCGGCACTGCGGGACAGGGGACAGAGCGTCCAGATGCGCACCAACCTGACGGCCCTCATGGAGTCTCCCGTAAAAGAAATCATCTCCTTCCTCAGGGCAAGAAAAGTGGGGCTCGTCGGATCCCTGCCCTGTTATCTGGAGGAAAATGTGAATGCCCAGCGCGGGCCGGACGTCCACAGGAGAAGCATCACGGCCCTGCGTTTCCTCAATGGGGCAGGTTACGGCATTGAAAACGGACTGCCCCTGACCCTGGTCTATAACCCGGGCGGTCCTTTTCTTCCACCCGATCAGGCAACCCTCGAGGAGGCCTACCGGCAGGAGTTGAAGGCACGTTTCGATATCTCCTTCAGCAGGCTCATCGCTCTGACAAACTTGCCCCTCGGACGATTCCGGCGCCACCTTGAACAGAACGGAGAAATGGAAAATTATCTGGCGATGCTCACAACCGCCTTCAATCCGGCCACAATTGACGGTTTGATGTGCCGTCATCAGATCAGTATCGACTGGGACGGGACGATGTACGATTGCGACTTCAATCTGGCTCTTGGAATGATGGTCAATCACGGCGCTCCGGACAGGATCGAATATTTTGACAGTGATCTGCTGAGAGGGCGGCGGATTGTCACCGGCATCCACTGTTTCGGCTGCACAGCCGGGGCGGGATCATCCTGTTCCGGAGCATTGTTACCTCGCAGTCAAGGATAGTCTGACATGAACCTGATTTATTTTGACAACGCCGCCACATCCTGGCCAAAACCTGAAGAAACGCTGCTGGCCATGGATCGGTACCAGCGAATAATCGGCGGCAGTCCCGGCCGGTCGGCGCACCGGCTGTCCATCGAGGCGGGTCGGATCATCATGGAGGCCAGAGAATCTCTCACCCGCCTGTTCGGAACGGGCGATCCCTTTCAGATCGTTTTCACGAAGAACGCCACGGAAGCGCTGAATCTGGCAATCGGCGGGCTTCTCTCACCGGGCGATCACGTCATTACATCGGGCATGGAGCACAATTCGGTGATGCGGCCCCTTCGGGCTCTGGAATCCAAAGGGTGTGCCTTATCCGTCGTCAGATGCTCCCCTCAGGGAAAGCTTGACCCGGCTGACCTG
Source organism: Deltaproteobacteria bacterium (assembly GCA_037143735.1). Lineage (GTDB taxonomy): Bacteria > Desulfobacterota > Syntrophia > Syntrophales > UBA2185 > JAPLJQ01. Next base: position 4,142 of record JBAWYD010000031.1, on the reverse strand, counting down.
CTGCCCGCAATAAAGAGCAATACAAAGGCCATTGTCCTGACCCATGCCTCAAATGTGACAGGCACGATCATGCCCATTCAGGAAATCGCAAATATTGCGAGTGAACACGGCATTATCTTTTGCGTGGATGCAGCCCAAACGGCGGGGGCCTTGCCAATCCACGTCGAGGAAATGAACATCGACCTTCTCGCCTTTACGGGACACAAGTCACTCTTTGGCCTCCAGGGAACGGGGGGGCTCTACATTCGAAAGGGCCTTGAGAAGAAAATTCCGCCACTTTTACTCGGTGGAACGGGGAGCCGGTCGGAATTTGAACAGCAACCGGACTTCATGCCCGACCGATACGAATCCGGCACGCCTAACACCATCGGGCTCGCAGGGCTGGGCGCCGGTGTGGACTATATCATAGGGAGGGGCATCGATAACATCCGTGCAGAAGAAATGATGCTGACCCGACGCTTTCTGGACGGCCTGAAATCCATCGGGGGCGTTCACAACTACGGACCGGGAGACGCATTGCTCCAAATCCCCGTTGTTTCTTTCAATATCGACGGGATGATGCCTTCGGAGGTTTCTCTGCTCCTTGACGAACAATTCGGCATCATGTCCAGGCCGGGTCTACACTGCGCTCCCGCCGCTCACAGGACCATCGGCACCTTCCCCGGCGGGACACTGCGGTTCAGTTTCGGTTATTTCAATACGGAGGAGGACATCGATCGTGCCCTGGAGGCGGTACGCAAACTGAGCCGTCAGGGGCGATAAAAAAAGGATAATCCCATGCAGGCGGGCGTCTCGCCCGTCCTGTGTATTTTTAATTTTAGGATAAATCACCCATTTCCCCCTTTTGAAAAAGGGGGGTGATAGAGGGAATGCAAAGAGGTTTTTTATGAAAAAAATCATTGACGCAAAAGGCCTGGCTTGCCCCCAGCCCGTCATCCTGACGAAGAAAGCACTGGAACAGGAGGACGAGATCACGGTGATCGTGGATAATGACACGGCAGCGGAGAACGTACGGCGCATGGGAACGAAATCGGGTTGTACGGTTGACACCGAGAAGAAAGAGGACGGCACGTTCCATATCCATCTCTCGAAGAAGCAGGGAGGGACGGCGCCTGCGGAAACAGAACAGTCCCCGTCCGGAACATTCAATGACAGCTGCGCGTCGGATGGACCTCTTGTTGTGGTCATATCTTCTGACCGGATGGGGCGTGGAAATGACGAACTGGGACATGTCCTCATGAGGAGCTTCATCCATACCCTCCTGACCCTGGAACCCCTACCGGAAACCCTGATTTTCTACAACTCCGGCGTGAAGCTGACGGTCAAAGACTCGGAAGTCCTGGATGATCTCAAAAAGATCGAGGAAGCCGGTGTGTCCATCCTTGCCTGCGGAACCTGTTTGAATTATTTCGGCATCTCCAGTGATCTTGCCTGCGGGATCGTCTCCAATATGTACGATATCACCTCAACCATGGCGGCTGCGGGGAGGCAGGTCATTCCGTGACGGACAAGGAAGTCTATTACGTTGTTCTATTCAATTCCGTCCATCACGCCTTGCGATCCGAAAAGATTCTCAAGGAAATGGGGATCTCTCACAAGCTCATCCCCGTCCCCCGTCATATCAGCTCCGACTGCGGCGTCTGCCTGCGCTTTACGGCGGATCTCAGGAGCCCAATCGAAGAGGCGCTAACCGGCAAGGTGGAAATCCGCGAGATTTGCCCCCTGTAGTATAATATTTGTATTTCTGGTAAATATGTAAAGATCTGCTCCGCAATTGAGAAAAAGATTTCTTCCGTATAATTGTCAGCCCAGAGGACAATGAAATGAAAATATCTGCCCGACGCACTTCCCTATCGATTCCGTGTTGCATCGGCGATTGCCTTCATAGATCCTCCTGAGCAAGCGTTATTTCAACCGTTCCAGATTCTTACAGGCCGGGGCGTCTTTCAGCTTTTCGCACAGGTACTGATATTCGGCTTTTGCCTTTCCGGGTAAACCCAGTTCCTCGTAGATGCCCGCCCGGGAGTTTACGATGTGGGCTGCAAGCATCCTCCAGAAGCATGCCTCCGCCTCGCTCCGGGTCATCTTCAGAAGCTTTTCCTGCGAGCCCGCCTTAATGGCTGTGTAATCGTTATCCTTCATAAGGTCTATGGCGCGGGGAAGATGCTGATCCAGTACCTGTTGAGCTTCCTTCAACTCCTTCAAAGCCGAATCATGCTGCTTCTCGTACGCCATGGCTTTGAAAAGATAGACCCTTATTAAAAGCAAGGCATTTTCCCCCTCCGGCTTTACTAAATTAAGCAACCGGATGGCCTCTGAATAGTCCCTGAGTTTGTTTTCCTGGCGATCACTCAGATCGGCCCTCAGAATATAATCTTCAGCCTTTCCTTTTTTCTGGGAGATTTTTCTGTTCAGCGCTTTCAGTGTCTGTTCTTTCTTCTTTTCTTCTATCAACGTGGATCCGGGATAGAGCTTCTTAGCCAGATTTGCCATCTCGCTTTTCTGCATAGCGTCATCTGCATCTTTGACCTTTGTTGCCTTCCCCGCGTGTATCTTTTCAGATTCCGCGTATATTTTTTTAGCTTCCGCCATGTCTTTTTCCCAAAGCTCCATTTTGCCGGCGTAGGAATAAAATTCTGCCCTGTTTTCGTAATAAGCGGCGAGCGAGCTACAGTCAGTCTCCCGGCAGAGGACTATGGCCCGTGACATATCGCTGATGGCGTTGTCGTCGTCGTCGCGCAAAACCTTGAAATAATACGCTCTTTTCCGGCAATATTCCGGATTGTCTGGTTTGAGGGATATGGCGAGATTGATATCGTCGAATATCTGCGAATCATATTTCTTGTTGATCTCATTGAGCGCCTCAATGCTCTCTTTCCGTGAGTAGGCAATCAGCCGCTGGATGTCCTTGATGCGGTTGTAAACATCCGCCCTCACTACATAAGCTTCGGCGTGGCCTTTATCAAGGGAAATGGCCTTTTTCAGATCGGATAATGCCTTGTTCAGATTTTCCTGTTGTCCCGTACACTCCGACGGCCCCTTGTTCAAAAGCTTATTGCAGTCTTCGACGCTGTTGCCTCCGACGAGCTTGGCCCTTCCGATATAGGTCTCGATAAGGACCGGATTCAGTTCAATGGCCTTATCGTATGCCTTCAGTGCCATTTCACCGTGCCCTATCTCGGTCGCCTTTTCCAGCCAGAGGTTCGCCTTGAAACGCTTTTCCTCATTTGTGATCTCCGCCAGGACCTGTTTCTTCTCTTCACCACCGGCCTCGGTCAGCCGCTTCTTGAGGGTTTCCATTTCTCTGGCCTGCCGGTCATAGTCCGCTTTCAATCGGTTATAGGCGTCGATGACGCCCCTGTCTTCCCGCACTTTTTTGAGATTGGCCGCCACTTCTTCCGTAGTCATGACAGCCTTGATCTTCACCTGAAACTTGATGGCGTCCAGATCACCGACCACGGATTTTTTCCTGTCGAGGACGGTTATCTTCATTGCATGATTGGCGACGACCTCCACAACATCCTCGGCAAGCGTCAGGTTCTGCACCTTCGAGTAGCTCTTGACAAAGGCGCCGGCCTCCTCGGCGGCCGCACGGATTGCGTTTTTCCGGGCCTTTTCCCCCGCCACCTCTGGAGTCTCTCCATCCCCCATGACATATTTACCTTCGGCAATAATTTCTCTCGTTTCACAAATCCCCTTTGTCGGGAAAAGGGACAGAAAGATCATCAGACAAAGAATACTGCGTTTCATATCTTGCTCCTCATCATGCTCATCTATACGAAGGGGCAGAAGGTGCTATTCCGGAGGTTGATTCCACTGGAGATGTAAACGGTCATTTTCTGTCGACTATAAACTCGTCACTCCGTTGCCCGTAAAATCTTCAGAGGAAACCGGTTATTCAAAAAGATGTTTGAAGAAGAATCCTACAATGATCAATCCTCCCAACACCGTTCCGGCAATGACCAACCCGGAGGTTTTATCCGCGTCTATCTTCTTCTCCAAGCCGGCTTTTGATAAAATATACCCCAGAACGATAAACAGGACGATGACAAAAATCCCGTGGGTCGTCCAGTGATGGCCAAAAAGTGATTTCATCCAGGCTTTCAAAGGGGCATAGGTTTCTTTGGCAACGATCAGCAGGC
>JBAWYD010000030.1:0-22038 GCA_037143735.1 Deltaproteobacteria bacterium | reverse complement strand
TCCTCGATCCTCAAGACGTGCCACATCGCGTCGAAGTAGCCCATATCCTTCGTTTCCTCATCTCTCTAAATCAAAGGTTGCCGGGAAAGGGAAATTCCCTCTCCCGGTTTTTAAATGCATGATCATCAGTTACCAGGGTTGCAGACCCCACCAGGAGATGGCCAGACAGACAACAACCACCACCCAGGGCCACACCGTTCCATTGTATCTCTCTTCACGATAATCATTCCAGCCGTGGATCCGGTCAATGACCGCCTTGTCTTCCTGAGATGGCGCCCAGCCCGGAACCCTGTTGAAGATTTCCGACAGGATGATGAACAGGGCGAAAGACAGGGGTACCGTCACCAGTGCCTCCGACATCCCCAGAGCTGCGGTGATTCCCTTGCCGACCACAAAACTCTTGAACACATGCGGGGAAATGAGAATATAGAGAAATCCGCAGATGGTTGAGGAGACGAGGAGGGCATATTTATTGGCCTTTTTCCACCAGACGCCAAGGAGAATACCAGCCGTTGCCGTACTGGCAAGCAAACCGAAGGCCCAGAGGATGCTCGTGACGAGGAATGTGGGCGGATTGTAAGCGAGAAGCAGGGCGATGACGCCGCCGAGACCGAGGCAGACAAACCCGATTCTCATCTTTTTCTTCTGTTCCATCGTAGGCGCCAAGATGCCCAGGATGTCGCTCCCGACGAGGGCGGCGATAGCCATGAGATTGCCGTTCAAAGTTGAAATACCCGCGGCTATAGCCCCGCCGATGACGAAGGCGGCCACCCACTGTGGGTTGTAAGCGAGCTGGAGAAGCAGGGTAATCTGATCGGGCTTCTTGATGACGATGCCGGTGATGGCCTGGAAGTAATTCCCGGCAAAACCGACGACATAGGTGCCGCTGAAGAGAGCGCCAAGAGAAACCAAAAACCACACCACGGCCCACCTGGCAGACTTGATGTCTGCGGAAGTAAACACGCGCGCCGCCAGATGCGGCAGGGCGATAGGGCCAAGGGTAAAGGCCGGGATGAGGGCGAAGTACCAGCGGAAATCATACTTCGTGTCGAAGAAGGTAGGAATGTACTGCAGCATGGACGGGACCATGTCCCCGTAGGCCAGGGGCGGCATCCACCAGCCCGAAGAGCCCATGGCTTTCATGACGGCCCCCATGGGGACGATCATGGTGAGGACCATGATGACCATCTGAAAGGCGTTGTTGTATGAGGCGCCCAGCATGCCACCCGCGGTCATGTAGCCGATGCACAGAATACCTGATATCCAGAGGGCGATTTCGTACTTGACGCCAAAGAGGATTTCAAAGGTCTGGCCGAGACCGATCATCTGGCCGAGGGCATACATGACCATGCAGAGAATCATCCACAGCGCGATGACGATGGTGCAGGGGCTGCCATACCGGGCCTTGATGAAGGTACAGGGGGTGTAGGCCCGCATTCTCCGCATACTTGTTCCATATAACAGCGTGATGAGGGGAATTGACAGGGCCCACTGAAGCCATAGGTAGACGAATGGCACCTGGAGCTTCAGAATGAGGGCGCTCACGCCGAGGAAGGTGGCGAGACTCGCCCAGGTGGAACCCATGGCAAAACCATTGACCACGGCGCCGACTCTAAAACCGGCAGCGTACAGGTCGTCGGTTGATGTGGTCTGTTTCATGCTTATCCAGCCGACGACGTAGAACAGGGCGAACATGCCGCCGATGATGATAATGGCAGCCCATACGTCTGTGTAAACGAGTGATTGTGCCGTTGGTGTCATGGCTACTCACCTCCCTTTCCCGGAGCAGCTTCGTCCGCTTTGTTGGCCGCTTCGATCTCGTCATCCAGCTTGTTGCAGACCAGAGCCGCAAAAATGGACACGATGATCATGCCGAACCAGCCGGTGAGAACGGGAACGATGTAGTGGATAGGAAACCCCCACATCGTTCCTACCTGTAGACCGGGAAAAAGAACGAAGATGGAGGCGGTATGACCCATCAGCATATAGAGGATAATAAAGACTATGGTTACCATTATTTCTTTCTTATAGGCTTTTTCTTTCATGTTCCCTCCTTAGTTTGCCTATAGTACATGATACGTTTATCTCTATGTTTCCCTGGGATTCTTTAATCTTTTGCCAGTTTATCCATCACCCCCTTTTTCTTTGCACTTCTTAAAGTTATTGATTCCATACCGGCTTTCTTGCGCAATCAACATAAAGTATATTTCCAACGTCTATCTTTAAAAAGCACAGGAGTTTGTCACGTCAACCCGATAACTTCACAGGCCGGTAACCGGTATTACTCACCTCTTTACTTTTTCCCTCCTCCCTGGGCTTCTTTCTTGAGGTACTTTGCAGACTTGATTAACACCCTCCCGCTATCAACGATGTTGTCACGGACATTGCTCAATTCCAACACGCAGCCCTTGATATTCCACGTCACCAGAAATTTTTCATAGGGCAAATCGGTTGCCTTTTCGGCAAGCATGCTGCTCGTATAACTTGCAGGCTCTCCGTATGTTTCCTTCAGCAATTTCATCATATTGGTTGATGCATATTCCTTTACAAATTCCACCAGGATGAGTTCCACGCTGTCGTCAATCAGGGAAACATATTCCGTGGTTCCAAAATCCAATTTCGATAAACCCTCTATCTTATAGTCCTTGAAGGCATCTCCCTTCACACCCTCCTTGTTGCATGGACCTCCTGGCTGGCCCTTACAGTCCTTGAACTGGGTTTTCAGGGGAACACCCATGGTGATACCACGAAAACTGAAGGGTTTTCCGTCATCTACCTGTACCTTGGCGGCTGCCTGAGCATCAGTCTTTTTCGGAACCTCCCCCTTATCCGTCTTGGAACACCCCGCCATTGACCATGATCCGACAAACAGAATCACCAACACAAACAATGCTGCCCGCCAGTCTCTCTTTTGATTGCCTATACACCGCATTACTTTCTCCTTTTCTGATGGATTCACTCTTGGATGGCGATCCGGACTTTATCACATCTGTCCGTCTATAGAAAATGAAAAAGCCATGAACAAACGTCCGTGGCCTCGTATAGATACCCAGCGATTATCGTCTTCCTGAAAAAGAATGGGCGAAAGACACATTTATAAGGATAGGACGTCTTCACATGTGGGCCCTCCTCCCGACTCGCGAGTCACTTTCAGGAATGCTGGTTTTTATCTATTCTGTATAGGAAAAAACGTAAATGACAATATTAAAAGATTAATAAAGAATATTAAGAAAAAGTTAATTTTATTTAAATAAGGGCTGACATGTACGAACGAAGGTTTTGCTTTTTTGTCAGATTCAGTTTACGCCTGATATGATAGCGGTATACATTGACGGCGCTGTCCGAAACATTTAGAAATGCCGCGATTTCTTTCGTCGTTTTTCCTTCCTTAATCAGATTTGCGATTTGCACTTCTCTGTTGGTAAGATTTAAATACTTGACGGACAATTTCTGTGCAAAGGGAGATATGATGTCTTTCAGATTCGATTCAACGACATTAACATAAGACGTACCCTTCAGATCGACATGACTTTTCAATTTCTCAATGTGCGGCAGAATAAGCATCTTGACGTTCGACAGCACCTTCTGCTCAAGCTCGTTTTTATCCTCATCCCTCTGTTTGAGCAAAACCCTTAAGGCCGCATTGAGGTCTTCAAGCTCAGAAGTCTTGGCCTCAAGCTCTATCTCTCTTTTCTCCAGCACCTCCTCCGCCTGCTTGCGCTTGGTGATGTCTTTTCCTATCCCCAGGATCACATTCTTCCCCTGCCATGTGGTTGGTGTAACGGTCAATTCCATAAACTTGACGTTGCCACGAATATGATATTCCGTTTCCACAGACCCGCCGGACTCCCACAGGGGTTTTTGTATATCAAGAACCTGTTGTTTTCTGTCCGTCGGCATGAAATCGAGTATATTTTTCGATAGAAGTTCATCCTGTGTACACTCAAAAAATCCGAGGGCTGAATTGTTGCCGTTAATATAATTTCCCTCCGTGTCTATGACCAGGATAGGATTTGCCGTACTCTCGAACAACGTGCGATGCCTCTCCTCGCTCTCCTTGATGGCCTCTTCGGTTCGCCTGCGGTCCGTGATGTCACGGATGACAACACAGATGACATTCTGTCCCCCCAGATCAAACATGCTCGTGGATGCTTCCACAGGGAACACGGTTTTGTCTTTTTTCCTGTGATAGCGAAGCGGCACCCGGTCCATTCTTACGGCCATCGTCTTCTTTACAACCTTTTCTGATTCTTCCGGTTCCGCCGTGATATCTGCAAGCGTCATTTTGAGAAATTCATCCCGGCTGCAGCCATACAGTCTCAAGGCGCTCTCATTTGCATCGATGAACTGGCGAGTGCCTGCGTCAAACATGAAAATGGCGTCCGGCACCGTTGTGAACAGCTGCCGGTACTTTTCCTCGCTCGTTCGCAGCAACTCCTCCAGTTGCTTTCGCTCCGTGATGTCCCGGATTGACTCGATGGCGCCCACAATGTCCCCCTTGCTGTCATAAAGGGGACTTGCCTTTGCCCAGAGAAAGGCCCTCCTCCACTTTAAAAAAGGAACCCATGTCTCCACAATCAGAAGGTCTTTTTTCTTTTCAAGAATCGAATAATAACTCCGCTCGATTTTCTTGTCCGGTTTCAGGACCAGGTCCAGCAGGATGGGCCTTCGTATACCGTAAAACGGCAGGGCATACTCGTAGTCGCCTCTCCCCAGCATGTCGGGCGCCTTGACCTCCGTCATTTCCTCTATGGCGCGATTCCAGGCAATAACCTTTCCCTGCCTGTCAATGGCAAGGGTCGCATCCGGCAGAAAATCAATAATATCCGCCAGCCGCCTCTCCGATTCTCTCAGAGCCTCTTCCGTCTCCTTGCGCTTGGCGGCGTTTTCTTCCGATGTAGATATCCCCTCAGGTGAATTGCCATCGCGTGATTTTTCAGACATTAAAATCCTCCTTTCAGGGCGTTCAATAAAATATAAGCAAATCGTTTGTCATCCCTCCGACTTATCGCTCCGCGACAAACGGCCTTCCTTACTTTACTTTCTCATCGGTGTATTATTTTCATACCACAGCATCACTGATGATTCTATGAAAATGAATTCCATCAAAATCAAACCTTATTGTGATTGACAACAACCAGCGCCTCATTTAATATATGAAAAAATCTGAACACATGTTTTGATCTCATGTTTCCCCTATATCCTCAATGCGTTGCGAACGCAAAAGGGAATTTAAACGGGACACAGGGGATGCGCTTTCGGTCAATGAATCATTGGGGAGGTAGTAAGATGGCCAAGACAAAACAAAAAGAAGGTTCCTTGGGCCAGAGGACCAGACAGGGCAGAGAAAAGCTGGGCTTGAGTCTTGAAGATGTCGCCCATGATGCGGGATACCCGCTTGACGTGATCATGCAGGTGGAAGAAGACAAGATTGTCCCGCCGGTGGCGCTATTGCTTCAACTCAGCCGGGTCTTGAAACTGAACATGGAAGACACCGAAGTCAATGGGGCCAAGGCAACCAGGGTGCGGAAAAAAAGCCACCGGAAACGGGTGGAATCATATGCCTATATTCCTCTGACCAAACCGGGCGACGATAAGCATTTACGGGCATATCTGGTGACGATTGATCCGAAAACGGAACACAGGGGTGTGGAATATCACCATGACGGGGAAGAATTCATTCATGTCCTCAAGGGAGAACTCACGATTCACATCGGGGAAAACATAAAAGAACTGGTGAAGGGAGAAAGTGTTCATTTCAATTCCGGCCTGCACCATAAACTCAATAATCCAAAAGGGGAAACTACCAAACTTCTCGTCGTGATCTACGTACCGTAAGGAGGATCGACATGTCTTTCCAGCTTAGTGACGAGCAGGAGATGATCAGGTTAATGGCCAGGGAGTTTGCGAAAAAGGAACTCGAACCCTATGCATATCAGCGTGATCAGGAGAAAATTTTCCCGCATGATGTCCTGAAAAAGATGGGGGAACTGGGGTTGATGGGAATGACGGTTCCCGCTGAATACGGGGGCGCCGACGCCGGGACTGTCAGTTACTGTCTCGCCCTTCAGGAAATTGCCTACGCCTGCCCATCCACTGCCATGGCCATGTCCATGTCAAACCTCGCGGCCGACCCTTTGCTTAGGTACGGCAATGAAGAGCAGAAGCGACAATATTTACACCCCCTCGCAACCGGGGAGACCATCGGCGCCTTTGCCCTCACGGAACAGGAGTCTGGCTCAGACACGGGCGGCACACTCACGCGGGCCGAATATAAAGGCGATTGCTATATCGTCAACGGAACCAAATCTTTCATCACAAACGGGGCGTTTGCCGATGTGGTTATCCTGATTGCCCGAACAGACCCGGAAAAGTCCAACCGGGGGCTTTCTGCGTTCATCGTGGAAAAGGGCTTTCCCGGCTTCATCGTCGGACCTGGCGAAGATTTCATGGGCATGAAGGCGTCCAACACGGTAGAATTGAGATTTGAAGACTGTAGAATTCCCAGGGAAAATCTCCTCGGTAAAGAAGGCGGCGGATTCAAGATCGCCATGGTGGCTCTGGACAGCGGACGGATTGGAACGGCAGCTCTGTCTGTAGGAATTGCACGGGCATGCCTCGATGAGGCGATAGCGTACGCAAAAAATCGCAAACAGTTCGGTAAGCTTATCAGCTCATTCCAGGCTATCCAGTGGATGATTGCGGATACGGCCACGGAGATAGAAGCGGCAAACTGGCTGACCATCCATGCCGCCGATCGCAGGGATCAGGGGCTTTCCTTTACCAGGGAATCGGCCATGGCCAAGCTCTACGCATCCGAGACGGCAAACAGGGCAGCACACAGAGCACTCCAGATCCATGGCGGATATGGATACATCAAGGAATACAAAGTCGAAAGGCTCTACCGCGATGCAAGGGCGACCACTATCTATGACGGTACCTCCGAGGTTCAGAGAATCGTCATTGCCAGAGAAACATTGAAAGGGTAGGCCAGCGATGAAGCCTCTGGTAAAACAGGAGGGGGGGATTCCCCGGCTCGACCGTCAGGGACATGACACGGAAGATGCGAGAAAAAAGACGGAAAGAGTTGACGAGTCTCCTTTCGGAACAGAAGGAATTTTTATCGATGCAGACCTTCCCGAAAAGGATAGCGGGGAAAATTGAAGGAGGGAGATTGACTTAATTGAAGGTGATTTTTCTGGGGACAAACGGCTGGTACGATACGGATACGGGCAACACCATTTGTACCCTCATAAGGACGAAAGATGTTGACATCATTCTGGATGCGGGAAACGGATTCTACAAGATCAGCAGATATATTCCGCCGGATTCCCCGAAACCCGTCTATCTGTTTTTAAGTCATTTTCATCTCGATCACATCGTGGGGCTGCATATCCTGAATAAATTCGAATTCCCCGGAGGTTTAACCATTTGCGGCCCCGAAGGTACGAGAAAAATCCTCGGAATCTTGATCAATCAACCCTTCACGGCTCCCCTCTCGCAACTTCCCTTTGTCGTCAGGATTTGTGAGCTGCCTCACGAACGCATGGAACTTCCCTTTACGGTCGTAACAAAGCCCCTTGTCCACGCTTCCATTACCCTGGGATACCGAATCGAAATTGACGGCCATGTCGTCACCTACTGTCCCGATACAGGCTACTGCACCAATGCCGTTGATCTTGCAAGATCGGCGGATATCCTGATTGCCGAATGTGCCTACAAGAGTGGTCAGTCCTGTGAAAGCTGGCCGCATCTGAACCCGGAGACGGCTGCAAGGATAGCCCGTGAGGCAGGCGCCAGGAACCTGGTTCTCACCCATTTCGACGCCGAAACATACAAAACCATTGAAGAGAGAATCCATGCAGAGAGGGCGGCGGCGGCGTTGTTTCAGAACACATCGGCGGCGTCAGACGGCATGGAAATCGAGATCAAAGTATGACCGTTTCCTTTTGCCTTGACAAATGATAGAATGGATTGCAAGCGCTTGATATATGAACAGAAAACTTACTATCATCATCATCGGGGATAAAAGACGCATCTGCTCATATGAGATTTCAACGTCTCTTCTCATCATGATATTATGCGTGATTGTGGGCATCATCCTCATCGGCGCCTCGTTCTTCATGGTTCATGCCTGTACCATAAGAGAGGCTGTCGCAAAAACCGAACCATATATCCACACGTTACATTTATGAAGCAGTATTGATTTATGTATTTTCCAACGATGGCAGTCTCATCCTGAAGGAGAGTTTGGATATAAATAATTCATAACCGGGATGCACCGAATGAAACGTCAGGAAGATCAGATTTCCATTATCAACAGAGACAGCCGGCTGGAAGGACAACTGCATTTTAAAGGCCATCTTATCGTCGAAGGTACGATAGGAGGATCAATAGACGGCGAATCCATCTTCACAGAAAAGAATAGTCGCATAACCGCGAAACTTCACGCAGATTCCCTGACCATTGCCGGGTTTTTCTCAGGGGAAATCGAAGCGGGTACTTTGAAACTCCTGAAAACAGCCAACGTACAAGGACATATCCGATGTCACAGGCTCGTCATTGATGAAGGGGGCATTCTCAACGGGAGCGTTAAATTCATCTCTGCGGATGCGTCCCTCGAAAGCCCGCCTGATCAAAAAATTCAATCTCCGCATCCTTGCTGAGCAGATGGTATAATCGAAGTGGCAAACATCAAAGCTTCATGACGAGGGAATAAACCTTTTTCGTGTCCGCTTCTCTGATCTGCAATCTCAGTTCGACGGGTTTTTTCGCTTCGCCGGGGAAAAAGATGAATCCGTGGGCAATTTCGCCGGCTCTGACAGACCGGTTTTCAAGAGATCTCTTTTCCAGATCCGATCTGATTTTAGACTGTACCTCCGTATCCGCCAGTCCCTTGGAACCCCCCAGCATGACTCCCGCCGCCGCACCTACGGCGGCCCCTCTCATCGCCGCCTCAGGAACACTCTGACCCGATATAATACCGACGGCCGCACCGATAATGCCCCCTGCAATGCCTCCGAGTCCGCCATATTTCGCCGCTTCCGGCGCAACCCTGCTGAACTCCGTCTTTTTCTGCATTCGATCGTAGGCCAATTTTTCTTCGAGGACAGGCCAGAGGTTGTGATCAATGTCCACAAGAAACGTCTGAGCCGCCACAATGTCTAAAGCGTGAGTCCCTTTATTGTCGAATATGACTCTCACGGGAAGTAAACCCGCATCGACCATATCAAAGCCGAAAGTCGCTTCCGCCTCCTTTTTATCTGTATAAGCCTGAACCGCGATGACGGCGCCGCCAGCTTCCGTTGCATTCGGATAGGCAGCAGGCAGTTTGAAGGGAATGACCTGGGTCTCATAGCTTGCACAGCCAAAAACAAAAATGAAAATGAAAAAAACAAGTGACAACCTGGACATTGTACCTCTGAACATGACTAAACCTCCTTGACGTCCCGCTAAAATCAGGACGGGGACTCTGAAAAACAAGCTATAGGAATGCTTTCTTTTTGTCAATCCTAATCAGGCTGCCGGGGATTCCTGTTGACAAAAAATTGCTCCTCTTCGATAATCAGGGTGAACATTCACACTTGCATGAAACAACATTAAAAACGTTCTCTATTGAGGGAAAGATCATGGAAAAGATAAAAGTAGGGATCAGTTCCTGCCTGTTGGGAAACACCGTCCGCTACGACGGCGGTCATCAACAGGATCGATATATTACGGATACCCTCGGGCAATGTTTTGCCTGGCTTCCCGTATGCCCTGAAGTGGAGTATGGGCTCGGGGTTCCAAGGGAAGCCATGCATCTCGTCGGCGCCCCTGAAAGTCCCCGTCTGGTGACGATCCATACAAATGTGGACCATACGGAGGGCATGCGCGCATGGGCAAAGAAGAGACTAAAGTACCTTGAACAGGAAGGTCTCTGCGGATTTATTTTTAAAAGCAGATCGCCCAGCTCGGGCATGACGGGTGTAGTCGTCCACACCCCTTCCGGAATGCCGAACGGAGAAAGTGTCGGCATATTTGCCGATGCTTTTATGAAATATTTCCCCGATGTTCCTGTAATTGACGACAGACTGCTCCATGATCCCAATTCGAGGGAAACTTTCATCGAGAGAATATTGACACTTTCTCGATCACTTCCCCCCTGCTGCTTATCACCACTTTTTCCATCGGGACATTCTTGCCGGCCATAGCCATCCCCCTCTGGATAATCACGGGAAGTCCTTGACAGCAGGGCACTTCCATAACCAGCACGGTGATGCTTTTGATGTCCGCTTCACGGAAAATCTCGGCAAATTTCTGAACATATGCCTGAGCGTCATCCAACTTCGGGCATCCCACAAGGAGGGCTTTGCCTTTAAGAAAATCTTCATGAAACCGGGGATAAGCGAAGGGCGTGCAATCCGCCGCAACCAGAAGATCCGCCCCTTTCAGGAAGGGAGCGGTCGGCGGCACCAGCCTGATCTGGACCGGCCAGTGGGACAGCGCTGAAACGCCTCCTGCCTGTGAAACAGGCTCATTGGCTTTCTCACATGAACCCGGTGTCGGGAAAGTCCGGATCATTGTTGACGGGCATCCGCACGCCATGGGTATTGTCTCCGAAACTATGGATGATTTCTGTGATGCCGCATGTTTTTCCGCAGCCGCCTGGTCGAAGGGTTCAGTCTCACGATCAACAATTCTCAGGGCGCCCTTCGGACACTCCCCAAGACAGGCCCCGAGGCCGTCACAGTATTTATCGGCCACGATTCTTGCCTTTCCGTCAATAACCTGAATGGCGCCTTCCGCACAGGACGGCACACACAGCCCGCACCCGTCGCACAGATTTTCATCGATTTCGATAATCTTTCGTTTTGCTTTCATTTGCTTCCCCCTGTATTGATGCTTTTCAACTTTTTGAACCTCGCATTTTCCCCTTGGGAATAATCTAATCATTCATGAAGAAATACGCATTGACTTAGGTCAAAGGGAGGTGTTATTTTTTCGCAAAAGATAAGATCATTCTTAATGATACATTTACATGATTTGTGGATAAATGCCATGTGGTCTTGCAAGGAAAAAATAAAAGAAGAGATAATATATGACGCGGACGGCCGGATCAGGGAAAAACGGTCGACCCTCAATGGAAAATTAGAGGGCGAATACACGTCCTATTTCGGCAACGGTCAGGCCATGGTCAGGCTGCACTTTGTAAACGGCCTCATAGAAGGTGACGCCGTTTCCCACTATGAAAGCGGACAGATCAGGGAAAAGGGCTCTTTCAAGAATGATGCCCTCGACGGCGAGTACATTTCTTATCACGAAAACGGCCGAATCAAAGAGATGGAAAGCTACAGGAACGGAAAACCGGACGGGAAATACACCCTCTTTTATACAAACGGCCAGACGAGAGACGTGGAGTATTTCAAGGATGGTAAATTTCACGGAGAATACGTATCCTGCTATAAAAACGGTCAGCTCAAGGAAAAGGGAAACTTCAGAAACGACAAACGGGAGGGCGAATACATCGCCTATGACAGGAGCGGGCGGATCAGGGAAAAGGCGACTTTCAGGAATGGAAAACCGCAAGGGGAGTTTCAGTGTTTTTATGAAGAAACAAACGACACAGGTGATGACGGGGACGACGCCCTGCCGTCCGCAACCGGGTTAAAAAGCCTGAAGGAGAAGGAAAGACGCATTGATGACCTGCTCAATGATCTGAGAGAATTCGACAGAGAAAAGAAGGAGACACCATGATTGAAAAGATTCTGATTCCCACCGACGGTTCCGGTTACAGTACAACGGCACTGGAATACGGCATCTACGTTGCCAAACGATTAGGCGCGCAGGTGACGGGGCTCCATGTCGTGGATATTCGTCTTATACAGGGGCCCGTTTTTACGGATATCTCAGGTTCTATCGGTCTCCCGCCCTATCAGGAATTTCTGCCTTCCATCCGGAGCGGGCTTGATGAAAGGGCGGAGGGCATCCTGGAAGCCTTCAGAGCGAGATGCGAAAAAGCCGGATTTAAACCGGAAACCCTGAAGTCCATGGGCCTCATCGACGAGACCATCATCGATGAAGGGAAACAGGCCGATTTGATTGTCCTTGCCCGGAGGGGGGAACATTTTCATCTAACCGCAGGCGGCATCCTCGGTTCCACCGCTGAATCGGTCGTCCGCAAGTCCGGGAAACCGGTCATGGTAACGCCTGAAACCTTCAAGGAAATCGAAAGCATGGGGCTGGCTTACGATGGCAGCATGCCTGCGGAAAATGCGCTGAAACTTGCCGTGAAATTATCCGATGCTGCCTTCTGGCCGCTTACAATCCTTGTCATTACGGACGATCATGAACTGGAAGCGAATATAATCCGTAAACTTGACGATTTTCTTGAACCTCTCAAGATCGACAGCGAAACCATCATTCTCAGGGGAAAAGAGGACCGGGAAATCATTAAATTCATACAGGAAGGTTCCATCGAATTGATGGTCATGGGGGCTTACGGCCACAACAGGCTCAGAGAGCTTATCCTCGGCAGCACGACTTCTCATGTCATCCGCAAAAGCACCGTGCCGGTTCTACTCACCCGATAAACGAGGGGAATTCAGAAAACGTCTTTCACCCTTTCTCTCAGATCGTCCAGGACATCGTAACGGGTCAGATCATAGTAAATCGGTGTAATCGTGATCATCCCCTTGCGAAGGGCGCAGGCATCGGAATCCACCTCTTCATGATCGGAAAGCTGCGTCTCGCCGGCCAGCCAGTAATAGATGTTTTCTCTCGGGTCTGTCCGCTTTTCAAAATTCTCGATAAACCGTGCCCTGCCCTGCTTTGCGACGACAACCCCTTTAATCTCCTCTTCGGGCAAGGCGGGGATATTGACATTGAGTGCAATGTGCGGGTTCGGATAATTATTCAACATGAATGCCGCCATTTTTCTGGCAAATCTGGCCGCAAAGGAAAAATCTGCGTCCCTGTGGGTATCAAGAGATATTGCCATGGAAGGTACGCCCATAATGACGCCTTCCGTTGCCGCAGACACCGTTCCGGAATAAATAACGTTGATCCCAACATTGGCCCCTATATTAATCCCGGATACCACAAGGTCCACCGGCTTTTCCGACAGCTCTCTTATCCCGATTTTAACACAATCCGCCGGCGTCCCCTTAACGGCATATCCAAGAAAGGCCCCATCCTTTTTTACGCGTCTCACCATCAGGGGGCGGAATAGCGTTATAGCATGGCCCACGGCGCTCTGTTCCACCTCGGGAGCAACGATCAGGCAGTCCGCATCATTTGAAAGCTCCCGGTAAAGAGCACTCAAACCCCTTGCATATATTCCATCATCATTTGTCAGAAGAAAGCGCATGTCGACTCCTTGAATTCATTAAACTTGCGTATTTTACCATCCTTCACCACCAGAACAAAAACATCCTTGCCGCATCCTCCTTACTGATCAGAAATATTTCTCGACCTCTCTACCGTTTCCATACCAGCACAGAGGGCAGGCGCCTTTCTGATTTCATAATCCTGTCCACGACCTGAAAGATGATAAACAGCGCCCAGTTCAGGCGCTGAAGCCTTGAAACCGAGTTTTTTCGTAATCATCCCGGCCAGACCAGGGGCATTTTTCCTGTCGCCATGAACGACAAACACTTCCTTCGCTTTTGAAAAGTTGGACAGCCACGTCAATATCTGACAGCCGTCGGCATGGTAAGAAAACACTTCGAACGTCTTCACTTTCATCCTGACAGGCTTTTCAACGTATCTCATATCGGTCTTGCCGTCTGTATATTCTTCAATGGGAATTTGAATGGTTTTCGCTCCCCGCTGCAGTTTCCATCCGGGAGTGCCGGGCGCCTGCCACCCGACGATCGCGAGCAGATTTTTCGGATTCTCAATCATTTTTTCCAGGTGCCTGGGAGAATTGGCATGATCAAGCATTGCGCTCGCGGAAACGAAAATGGCAGCTTGTCGGCGTTCATGCATCGCGATGGCATCACGGGAGTTGATTTCATGAAGATTCGGGAATGAAAGGGGGTCGCCTCCGAAAGAACGATACGCCCGGTCTTCGGAACTGAAGTACCTGCTGTATTTTCTGTATATTTTCGTGATTTCCCGTGCTGTAAAACTGTCAACATAGACCGGCGTCTCATCGGGAATAATTCCCCGACGTTTCAACGTTCCGATGATATACAGCAGCCGCTGGGTTCTATCCAGAGCAAAGGCCGGGATTAAAACGCTCCCTCCCCGCTTCAGGGTTTTCTTAATTTCATCTCCAAAGGCGTCAAACCCGGCATCTTTCCGCCGGACGGCGCCGGATGTGGATTCTACGAGGATATAATCCCCTTCGCGAATGATTTCCGGATTTTCCAACAACGGAAGATTACTGTTTCCCAGATCCCCGGTGGTGACGATCTTAACCGTTCCATCCTTGTTTTTGATCCACAACTCGATGATGGCAGAACCCATGATGTGTCCCGCATTCCGAAATCTTACCAAAACGTCGGAACTCAGATTCAACGTCTGATCATACGACACCGTCATAAAGTGGTCCATCATCCGGTCATAGTCATCAAAATCATATACCGCGTTCCCTTCTCTCTTTGCCAATTCAAGACTCATCTTCAGGTTGGCGCCGCACAGCGTCTTCGTGGCGTCCGTGCCGATCGTTTTGCCTTTGAAACCCCTCCTGTAGAGAAGCGGAATTCGGCCGGCATGATCAATGTGGGCATGTGTGAGAAGAACAAAATCGATGGTTGCCGGATCGAAATCAATGATACTGTTGCGCGCCTCATGCTCTCCATAGAAAAGCCCAAAATCGATCAGCAGCCGCGTCTTTCCCGTATCTATCAGATAACAGGAGCCTCCCACCACCTGTGCCGCGCCCAAAAACCGAATGGAGGGATAAGGGGGTTGGGAAAAACACTGTGTACCCGACAAAGAAAAAATTAAAAAAGCAACGCATGCAATAATAAATTTATATCGAAGATTCCCGGACATGATTATATTCTACACAGAAAACGGCCCGCCCGTCGACAAAAAAATGCCCGGTTTCCAGCGAATCGCGGAAACCGGGCATTTATTCAATAACCTGTTTTATTTACCCTACCCTTATTTTTTTACCTCTTCGAAGTCTGCATCGACCACGTCATCATCCTTCTTGCCGGCTCCCGTCTGATCAGCCGTTGCGCCGCCCTGAGCGTCGGCGCCTGCGCCTTCCTGTCGCGCCGTTGCCTTGGAATACATGGCCTCTGCAAGTTTGTGCGACGCACTGGTCAGCTCTTCCTGCGCCTTCTTGATGGCATCGACATCATCCCCTTCAAGGGCATTTTTGACCCTAACAATGGCGTCTTCAATCTTCGTTTTTTCCGACGCATCAACCTTGTCGCCGAATTCCTTGATATTCTTCTCCACGCTGTAGACCATGGAATCTGCCTGATTTCTCGCTTCTATCAAATCCTTTTTCTTCTTGTCATCCTCGGCATGAGATTCCGCATCTCTGACCAGTTTCTGGATTTCTGCCTCGCTAAGACCACTCGAAGCCGTGATCTTGATACTCTGTTCCTTTCCCGTTCCAAGGTCTTTGGCAGACACATGCACAATACCGTTTGCATCGATGTCAAAGGTCACCTCGATCTGCGGCATCCCCCTCGGTGCAGGAGGAATACCAACCAGCTCAAACCGTCCCAGCGTCCTGTTATCAGCCGCCATGGAGCGTTCTCCCTGAAGGACATGGATACTCACCGCCAGCTGATTGTCCGCCGCGGTAGAAAATATCTGGCTCTTTTTCGTTGGTATTGTCGTATTCTTGTCAATCAGCCTTGTCATCACACCGCCCAGGGTTTCTATACCCAGAGAAAGCGGCGTGACATCGAGCAGAAGCACATCCTTCACATCCCCGGACAGAACTCCTCCCTGGATGCCGGCGCCGATGGCAACGACCTCGTCAGGATTGACGCCCTTGTGGGGCTCCTTCCCGAATATCTCCTTGACCTTCTGCTGAACCATCGGCATACGGGTCATGCCGCCTACAAGAATGACCTCGTCGATATCTTTCGGGCTCAGATTGGCGTCCTTGAGGGCCGTCCTGCATGGTCCGACGGTCTTCTCAATCAGGTCTTCAACCAGAGCTTCCAGCTTGGCCCGTGTCAGTTTCATCGTCAAATGCTTGGGACCGGATGCATCCGCCGTAACGAAAGGCAGGTTGATGTCCGTTTCCATAACCGTGGAAAGTTCCATCTTCGCCTTCTCCGCTGCTTCCTTGATGCGCTGAAGGGCCATTCTATCTTTTCTGATATCAATGCCCTGATCCTTCATGAACTCCGTGGCGATGTGATCAATCAATCTCTGATCAAAATCCTCCCCGCCCAGATGGGTATCGCCGTTCGTCGATTTGACTTCAAAAACGCCGTCTCCCAGTTCAAGGATGGAGACATCAAATGTTCCGCCACCGAGGTCGTAAACGGCAATTTTTTCGTCTTTTTTCTTGTCAAGCCCGTAGGCTAAAGCTGCCGCTGTCGGTTCATTAATGATTCTCAACACATTCAATCCCGCGATCCTCCCCGCATCCTTGGTGGCCTGTCGCTGGGAATCATTAAAATAGGCAGGAACCGTAATAACCGCATCGGTTACCTTCTCGCCCAGATAGTCTTCCGCAGTCTGCTTCATCTTCACAAGGACCATGGAAGCTATCTCCGCGGGACTGTAATTCCGACCCTTGACGGTTATCTGTGCATCGCCGTTGGATGCCTCGGTAATCTTGAAGGGACTGATCTTTTTGTCATATTGAACCTCTTTCGAGGGGTATTTTCTTCCGATGAGTCTCTTGATGGCATATACGGTATTCTCAGGGTTTGTTATAGCCTGCCTTTTTGCAATCTGGCCCACCAGCCTCTCATCGCTATCCGTGAAGGCCACCATGGACGGCGTCGTCCTGTTGCCCTCTTGATTGGCTATAACAACGGGGTCTCCACCTTCCATAATCGCGACACAAGAATTTGTCGTCCCCAAATCAATCCCAATAATCTTACCCATTTATCTATCCTCCTTATTCTCTTCTGATCTCCTGAAGTCTATTTATTCGCAATCTTCCTTTTTCGCCCTCTTGCAGACAGAAACCTTGGCCGGTCTTAACAATCTCCCATTCAAAAGGTATCCTTTCTCCAGCTCATCGACAACTTGATTGTCTTTGTGAGCATCGCTTTCAATCTGGAACAGGGCTTCGTGTACGTTCGGATCAAACGCCTTATCAAGACATTCTATATGCTCTACTCCGTGTTTTTCGAGACAACTGTGCAGTTGATCCTGAACCAGTTTGAGTCCCTTCTTGAATGCCTCGATATCACCTGAACTACCGGCATGTTTCAGAGCACGATCCAGGCTGTCTACCATCGGCAATATATCTTTAATCAGATTTTCATTCCCGTATTTAATCGATTCGGTTTTTTCTCTAACTGCCCGTTTCTTGACGTTTTCGAGTTCCGCAACCGCCCTTACGTATTTGTCATAATTCTCGCCGGTTTCTTTCTCTTTTTCTTTAAGCTTGATCGCCAGATCATCCTCTTCTCCCAATTTCTGCTCATCTTCGGGCTTTTCCCGAAAATCCGACGACTCTTTTATGCTATCCTTTTTGGCTTTTTTAACCATGCTCTTTTATTATGTCCTTTTATTTTATATCAGGTCTCTGGAAAAGTTTAAAATCAACCATTTCACAGATCACATGCGCCACTGTAATATGAACCTCCTGAACACGAGGGGTGCTGTTCGAAGAAACATTGAGGGAATAATCCACCAGGCGCGCAATATCTCCGCCATCTCTTCCTGTGAAGCCGATCGTGATCATTCCTATTTTCTTGGCCACATCCAGAGCTTTTATGACATTCGGCGACGTTCCGCTCGTACTGATTCCCCAGGCGACATCACCCGCCTGGCCGATTGCCCTGATCTGTTTGCTGAAGATTTCTGAAAAATCATAATCATTTCCAATGCTCGTAATAACAGAAGTGTCGGTGCTCAAGGCAATTGCCGGAAGCGGTGGCCGCTCTATAATAAAGCGGTTGACAAACTCCCCGGCAATGTGCTGCGCATCCGCTGCAGAGCCTCCGTTTCCAAAAAGGAGAATTTTATTTCCCGCTTTCAATGCCCCTGTAACCGCCTCAACGACGCGAACAATCCTGCCAAGGTTTTCGTTGACAAAAACCTCCTTGAGTTGGCTGCTTTCTTTGAAAATCTTTACAATGTGATCTTCCATATTCCCTCTACAGGATTGCCCCTTCTTTATCAGGCAAATTCGCGATTAATATATTTATCGCATTCCCCCATGTCAAGGGCAGGCGTTCTGATTTGTTAATCAGGTGATCGATCCTTTGTCTTGATAAGGAAGGAAGAAGGCAGGGGGAAACAGGATATGATTAAAAAACGGATGTTTTAGATAACGTTCCGCATTCTGTCTTTCAGTTCGGCCAGTTTTCCCTTGTTCCAGCCGGATATCTTACTGAAATATTGTGTGATTCTGGCAATTCCTTCCACCTCTGTGGAGCCGCACAGCGGACATGTCTCCCTAAGCCCCGCGGACGTTCTGTTGCACCCTTTACAGGTGGTAAACTCGGGAGAAAAGACAATCTGACTGTTTTCGGTATTGCGAAATGCCTGAACGACAAAATCAGCGATCGCCTCCGTTTTTGAATGAAGCTCCCCGAGCCACACCTGTGTCATGGCGCCTCCCCCGATCAAGGGATGGAAGCGACCTTCCTGAATCACTCGCTCCATGGGATCAACGGGAGCAGATACGGCGAGATGGGTGGAATTCGTATAATACACCTCTCCTCTGGCGATATTACCCTTTACAAAATGACCAGCCTCCGGTGAAAAATACTTAAGGTCCAGCCTTGCAAAACGGTAAGGGGTGGTTTCCGCAGGGGTCTGTTCAAGGACAAACCGCAGGTCAGACTCCCGACTGAGTTTTTCCGCTTCTTCCTTCATGTGCGTGATGACTTCCAGTCCGAACAAGAGAGCATCTTCCGACTCATGGAGTTGTTTTCCCCTGTGGATTTGAACAAGTTCATTGAGCCCCACGATTCCCATGAAATATCTTCCCTGATCCATACGGAGATACGGAAGGCCATCCCTGTTCATGGCCAGCATGGCAAGAGGCCCTTCGTCACCATAAGACAGGAGTTTGCAGATAAAGTCTCTCTTCTGACTGTGAGCTTTTGCTACCTGCTCCATCCCTCCCGTAATCATGGAAAGCAGCGCGCCGTCATTTCCTTTTGCTTTGTATGCCAGCCTGGGAAGATTCATGGTCACATTCTGGAGGGCGGAACACCTGATTTTCCAGGGTGATTTCGTTTCTTCGACGAAATCTTTTTTCATCTGTGCGTTTAACAGGTCACATTCATATATCTTCACCATACCCTTTCGATCAAAGAAAAAACAGGTATTCCCTTTTTCAAGGGCCACTTCACAGATATGATGGAGAAATTCCTCATGACGGGGTGTCTGAAAAAAAGTTTCTGTCATGTGTACGATGGGCCTGGGAAAGATAAACGGTTTCCCCGTACCGTCCCCTTTTTTGAAGACTTCAAAGATTGCCCATGCAAACCGGCGGGCGTCGGTTATAAAATCTTCGTAGGTCCCTCCTGTAAACTCTCCAGCGGGGCCGATGGCGGGAGCATGTTTCAGATGTCCCGGGACTTCCCAGTACAGGTGGATGTCCGTAAACATGGACTGCCCCCCGCGAGCGGATGTCAATTGAGAAAATTCATAGATGAGCATCTGGGCAAACTGCCTGATTTCCCTGTCATTCATTTTTGACAGATAGGGCGCAAATGAAAGGTTGACGCCATCCCACCCGATGACGCCGGCAAAGTGTCCCTGTAATATGGCGCCGAACCGGACCATGTGCGCCAGAAGAACCTCTGCATGTTTAGCGGGTTTTGCAACTGTCATGGAATGGGGCAGGTTCAGACCAAACTTCTTGATATATTCGAGAGACTGAAAGGAACTGTAAGGCCTGTCGATATATCCCAGACCATGGAGGTGAATGTCTCCTCTGGCGTGGGCGTTTGCAATATCCTGGGAAAAGACATCGTGGAGAGAATAATCCCGCTTGATGCCCTCGGCCAGAAGAAGGTTTGTGCCTTCGGGTCCATGAGGTACATTGGCATTTTCCTTATTCTGATGAAGGATCAACTGCCTGACATCATAAATAGGAAAACCCAGAAGGGCATGCATTCGTCTCTCCTTCTCCATTCCCCTTTCGATCAGTTTTGCATCGACCAGTTCCCGGATCAGGGGCGTCGTCAACAGGCTGATTCCGGATGACATGATCTGCTTCTCAACCTCCTTGCTGATAGCCTCCGCCGTTTCGACATCGATGTCCGTCTCACGGATGAGGGCATCGACAATGCGCTGCCTGTTCCATCTGGCAACGTCTTCGTTTGATGTCTTCACAAACAGTGTAATATCTGTTGTATCCTTATTCATCATCCTTCACATCCTGGAGAATTAAATATTGGTTTTTGTTGTTCCTTCCGGGGCGCCGAGGGTTTTTTCAGCTGCATCGGTAATCGCCGCATCATCATCGTGGTTCAGAGAAAACACCCTGAAATGAACAATCCGGGCGGGGATAAACCGGTAGATTTCCTTCAGCGGTTCCGGAGACGTTACTCCCGTAACGGGATTGAAAATATTGACCCGTTTTCCCGTTTCCGCCATGGGATTAATGGGCCGCGGGTCCTGGGTAGCAATATCAACCCGAAATGGCATGTGTTTCAATTCCCCAGGTAGAAACGCCCTGATTTGACGCTCATAATCACAGGCATGGGAAAACCGGGCGCCCCTCTGGATCTGATCGATGGAAATCTCCGCAGAATAAGACATCTTCCACTTAACTTCCCGGCTATACAACTTCGCCCATTCCCGACCCAGCTTTCTTTTCATCGGATCCTTCTCTTTAAGCCACCCCCGGACCTCACGGAACAGGTTCCATTCATCGCAATGGAGATATTCCTCCAGCGCTTCCAGGGGATTCCAGGGGAAGATGATTCGCATCGTATCCATGAATATCTCCTGAAGATGAAGGTCCAGGGCCCTCGTCGTCCTGTGGAAATACACGTTGGTATAAAGATTCAGCCTGGCGTTTAAGAAACGACTCAGCGCCGAAACGCCCGCCTGATGAAGGGTCAGACCATCCTTCGTAAAAAACGTATAAAAACGAAGCCTTGTGATATCAACAATATCGAGGGAAAACCCCGTCATGTAGGCATCCCTCTGCACATAATCCAGATTGTCCACAGTATAAATGCCGGAAAAGAGCTGTCTCAGAAGGAGCAACCATCCCGGCGGCTGCCTCTTTTCAGAAGCTGCCGGCATTTTGATCAGCATGGCAACCTGATCGGGATCGAGGCATTCCCCGTCGGCGAAACGACCGTTGGGACTTCGCCGGATCTGACGGATAATCTTCCCGAGTTTCTTTACGATAATCTGCCTTCCCAGATCCTCATGGGTCAGGTGATAATGATCAAGAAAATGGTCGTCAAAAAAATGCCCGTACGGACCGTGCCCGACATCGTGAAGCAATCCCGCAATCCGTAAAAGTTCTTCGACATAATTCAATGATGGGACATCCCCGCATACCTCCCGCAGACTCGGATAGAGATATCTCCCGAACTCACCGGCAACATGCATGGTTCCCAGGGAATGCTGAAAGCGACTATGCTCTGCGGCGGGATAAACCCAGCGGGCGCTCTGGAGCTGGTAGATCCTTCTCAGCCGCTGAACCCAGGGGGAATCGATAATATCTTTTTCCGTCTTCTCATCCGGAAAATCGGGGGTCGGCACCGTAAACGAGGCATATTGGTAAATGGGGTCGGCAATGAGGGCTTTCCCCTGATATTCCCGAGCGTATTCCATGCTTTTTTGTTTCATGGAATGAGGTTTACAATATTCTCAATTAAAGATCAAATCTTAATCTTGTTGTCCTATCCCGTCTGCCTGTTACCCTGCCTGTTACCCTGCCTGTTACCCTGCCTTTTACCCTTGACATATCATGTGTCC
>JBAWYD010000029.1:0-22480 GCA_037143735.1 Deltaproteobacteria bacterium | reverse complement strand
TGCTGAATGATGGGTTTAGCCGCCAATCCTTCTCCAGCTCCCCAGGTCGCAATCATATCAACCCGATCCAGGATGGCGAATTTTCTCACAGCAGCTACCGCTTCCGGGACTTTATAGCCCGTATCGACGAGTATCATTTCAATTTTTCGGCCTCCTATTCCGCCCTTGACGTCGTTAACGTAACGGAAATAGTCCTGCTGACCCTTGGCATGAAACTGACCCCACGTGGAGGCGGGTCCCGTCATGTTGATGGCAGCGCCTACCTTAATGGTCTTGGCGTCCGCATTTGATGTCAATAATGCGCAAAGCAATGCGACAACGACCGTTAAAACACATTTTCTAATAATACTAAAGTTCATCACACCCTCCCTTGTCTAAATGAAAAAAGCCCTGGAAAAATCCACGGCCTTTAAATAAAAAAGCCGCGGACAGCTCAACGGTCTGCCCACGGCTCGATTGATCATTGCAGGTCATGAGCGCAGCAGGCAGACCTCGCTAAAAAAGCTAAAATAATAAAAAAAGATGTCCGCTCTGTCGCCAATCATATGAGTGCTCCCTGCGATTAGCTCTATAAAACCGAACGGTTTTAATGTCAAGAGAAAATTCCATATTTCCCTCAGTTAATGCCAAGTTTTTCAATCCTGTACCTTAAAGAATCAGAACTGACGTGAAGGAGCTCTGCAGCTCTTGTCTTTGATCCATTTGCTTTTGTGATGGCTTTTTCTATCAAAAGTTTTTCATGCTTTGACAGCTCATCATTCAGATTTACGCCATCATCAGGTAATTCGAAGTCAGTGATTGGATCGATATCATGAATATTTCCCGACAGGTGAAGGTTTTCCGGTAAAATGATATTGGACGTTTCCAAGGCAACACTGCGCTCGATAATATTTTCGAGTTCCCTCACATTGCCGGGAAACGGATATTCCAACAGCAACTCCATAGCATAGGATGATATGGTTTTGATCTGTTTCCTGAATTCAGTTGAATATTTTTCAATGAAATATTTTGTCAGGACAGGGATATCTTCCTTTCGTTCTCTTAGTGGCGGAATATGTATGGGGATAACATTAAGGCGGAAGTAAAGATCTTCTCTGAATGATCCGTCCTTTACTTTTCGGTCTAAATTCTGATTGGTGGCAGAGATAATCCGAACATCAACCGTTATATCATTGGTTCCCCCTACCCTTCTGAAGGTTTTTTCCTGAACAACCCTCAGCAACTTAACCTGGAGTAGCGGGGGCAATTCTGCAATTTCATCGAGGAAAATTGTCCCTCCTCTCGCATTTGCAAACAAACCGGCCTTATCCGCATAAGCACCGGTAAAAGCACCCTTGACATAACCAAACAGCTCTGTTTCTAAAAGGCTTTCTGATATTCCACCACAGTTAATAACAATAAATGGCTTATTGTCTCTCGGGCTATTTTCGTGGATGGATTTGGCTACAAGCTCCTTCCCTGTCCCACTCTCTCCAAGAATGAGGACATTTGCGGGCGTTGGCGCTACTTTTTTGATCGTGGAATAAACCTTAAGCATTCCTCTGCTTTTTCCAATCATACGGCCGAACGAAACGGCGTCTTCCACTTCTCTGATAAACTTCGCATCGTCCTTCTTGATCCCTTTTTTATCGAGAGCCGTGCGAACAATTTCTTTAAGCGTCTCTATATTAAAATCCTTTTCCACATAGTCATAAGCCCCTTCATTCATAGCGGAAACGGCTGTTTCTGGCGATGCGTAGGCAGTCATCAGTATTACCATCGTTTCCGGGCAAACATCTTTGACGGATTTCAGAAAATTAATGCCATCGACCTTTGGCATTCTTAGATCTGTAAGGATGAGATCGAAATTCTCTTTTTTGCAGCGATTCAATGCCTTTATGGCGTTATCAGCGCAAATTACATCGTACCCCTCCCTGTTCAGCATGATTTCGAGAAACTCTCTGATGCCCTGATCATCATCCACTACCAGTATCTTTGCCATGATAGTCTCCCTTCATAAACACCGCGATGTGACTTTTGAGAATCGAATGTGAAACTTGTTTTCAAGTTATTTTAACCTCTCGTTATGTGATGATGGGAAGGTTGACAATAAAGGTGGCTCCCTTATCAGCCGCGCTTTCCACCTTTATGTGTCCGGTATAACTCTCCACTATTCTGTTTACTATGGCAAGACCAATGCCTGTTCCTTTTTCCTTGGTAGTATAAAATGGTTCAAAAATCTTTTCCAGACATGTGTTATCTATTCCGCAACCCGTATCACCGATACGCATTTCAAGAAACCCTTTTGCATCCTCATCGTGGACTTTTTTTGTTTCAACGGACAAATCCCCTCCTTCAGGCATGGCCTGTATGGCGTTTAATATAAGATTCCAGACCACTTCTCTCATCTCCGTCTTGTTTGCATGGACGGCCAGATGATCGGCAAGAGACAGGTTTATATCGATACGATGATTCCAGTCAGGCACATAGTGAATGGATTCAAGAACATCTTCAATAATTTCCTTGATGAATACGGACTCATGGTTTCCGGGAGTGGGTCTTGCCAGCAATAAAAAATCCTTTATAAAATTTTCAAGCTGATCCTTGCCCCTCATGATGATCTGCATAAGTCTTTCGTCCGCATTGTTGAGCTTGAGATCACGCTTCAACACCTGAATAGAGCCGATGATGGATGCCAGAGGATTTCTCATTTCATGGGCAAGACCGGCAGCCATTTCACCAATCAGGGCAAGTCTCCTGCTTTTATCCAGCGCATTTTCCATCTCCTTTATGGATGTGAGATCCTGGAAGATGAATATGTCTCCTATTCTTTTCCCCTTATTGTCTTTAAGAATGGAAACAGAACATCCAAGGACCATGTTTCTATTTCCCTTTCCCGTAATGACCATATCAAGCCTGTTTTTTGTCAATTTATTCTGATCGTCGTTTCTGTCGTTTTCAAACAGGTCGGCATACATCGGAAACAGAACGTCAACGGTTCTATTTTCTATTTCAGTAAAGGAAAATCCTGTAATTTCCTGGGCGGCTCTGTTGAAAGACTTGATTTTACCCTGGAGGTTGATAGTCATAATGCCCGTGTCCACGGATTCGATGATACTTCTATGGAGTAAATCGAGTTGATCGAAGGCTGTCTCTTTCTCGGCAAGAAGCGATCTCGTTTTTTTTTCTTTTTCAACAACAAAGCTGGCGAGAAAGGCAATGATATAAAATGACAGGATATGGATAAAGATTCTTGTAAAGACATACCCGGCAGAAAACGGGTAATCATAAATGGTCATATCATACAGGGGATAAATGATCCGATAATATTCAAGATCAAGCATGAGGCCGTAAAGGATACTGCTGGCGGAAGCTATGATCAATCCACCTCCCCTTGCGAGAAACAGAACCGAATAGATAATGACAAGGGGATAAAATACGGAATAAATGCTTCTGATACCACCGGTAACAAGCACAAGTCCGGTGATTAAAAGCACATCGCATAAAGTCTGAATGTATATGTTTATCTTAAGATTCTTGATGAATCTTGGAAGAATAATATAGATAATCGTAAGCAAATAAGTCAAAAGTATAAGGACATAGAGAGCGATAACTGATGTCTCGGGGAGAAGCTCTGTTTTTCTGACATTGATTAAGATAGTTATCCCGAGCAAGAAAGTGGCAATAGCTACCCTTGATAGCATCAACCATCTAAGCCTTACCGATATGTTTTCTTCCTGAAGCATTGAATGATTCATCACACCATGATGTCCGAATGAAAAAAGTATATATTCGCAATGAAATACTATATCATTTTGAAATATTTTTCACGATGAATTTGATGAGTTAACCCTATGCGAAAGCCGTTGGTTCCTCTCCTTGTTGCCATGATGGCAGGTATTGTAATCGGTAATTATATTAAGATTCCTGACATACTGTTGCTGTTCTGTCTTTTTTCTGCCTTCATCTTATTATTAATTCCAGCAAACTTAAAAAACTGGAAGGGCTTGAAACTGTCGCTCCTGATGTTGTCATTCCTCTTCCTTGGTGTTCTAAATATCAATTTATATCTCAATCCTGATCAAGGCACGAATCACATCATTCATTATGCAGGAAAAGGAAATATAATTATTGAAGGCGTTATCTCTGAAAATCCTGAGGTATCGCCTGATAAAACTGAAATAACTGTTTCTGCAACTCGAGTCATCCGTGATGATGCTGATGTCCAGGTTGAGGGACTTGTCCGGCTTTCTGTCAAAAATTTCAGGGTCTTTGCATACGGAGATTATGTACGATTCAAAGTGAGGCTCAAAGTACCTCACAATTTCAAAAATCCCGGTGGTTTTGATTACGAAAGATACCTCAGATACGAAGGTATCTCTGTCCGCGGTTTTATCAATGACCCATCCGGTATTGTAGTCATCCGAGAGAATCAGGGAAATGTCTTAAAAACACGTCTTGAAAAATTCCGGCAGCGTCTGAAGAAAATCATCCGTGACAATTCTCTGTCTCCTGATGGAGAAATCATTCAGGCCATGATTCTTGGAGATCAAAAAGAAATACCAAAGGATGTGATGGAAAAATTCAATAAAACCGGCACATCCCATATTATAGCTATTTCCGGATTTAATATCGGCATCATAGCCGTTTTATCCATGTTTATCGTGCAGCTGATCATGAAATCTTCATCATATCTCCTTTTAAGGTTCAACATGAATGTGGTTTCTGCCGTTTTTGCGATCATTCCTGTTGTGAGTTATACCTTTATTGCAGGGATGGGGATGTCTGTGGTCAGGGCTGCCATCATGGGAGTCACATTCATGATAGCCATCATTCTGGGAAAGGAGAGGGATCTATACAATACGCTTGCCCTTGCGGCATTTATAATTCTTGTTACATTTCCTTATGCCCTGTTCGATATATCATTTCAACTGTCGTTTATGGCTGTATGGGCCATTCTTTTTATTACCCCCCGACTGATGAAATGGCTGCCTGAAGTTGATCATACAGTAAAAAGTAAATACCTGATCTTTAATGTCAATACGCTGAGAAATGTTTTCATATTTCTAATCGTATCGGTCAGTGCGACACTCGGGACACTGCCGCTGATTGTATATTATTTCAATCGGGTATCCACCATTGTTATTTTTTCAAATATCGCTGTCGTCCCTGTGCTCGGCATTATCGCTATTCCCGTTTCCACAGCGATTATTCTCGCCGCTCTGATATCGCCTGACCTGGCCATTCTTTTTGTCCATCTATCTTCTTTTCTCGTATGGATATCGGTTGGCATGGTTGATTTCTTCGCCTCTCTTCCGGGCTCGTCTTTTTTCATATCCACACCGACTATCCCGGAAATTGCCCTGTACTATTGTCTATTAATATCGGGTGGAAAATGTATGGATTTCTGGTTAAAAAGCCGGAAAAATGAAAATAGCAGGACACATTCATCGGGAGATTATTTCTGGTATCGGGTTGCGTTTATTGTTCTTTTTCTTTTTTTCTTTATGGATGCTCTTTATCTGAATACAAGAGATCTGTTTCGGAAAAATTTGGAAGTAACAGCCATTGACGTCGGTCAAGGAAGTTCAACCCTCGTTCAACTGCCTGATGGCAGGAGAATGCTCATTGATGGAGGCGGCTTTCCTGAAGGCAGTTTTGATGTGGGAAAGTTTGTCGTTGCTCCCTATCTTTGGCATGAAAGAATCAGTAAGATTGATATTGTTGTTCTCACCCATCCACACCCGGATCACCTCAACGGTCTGATTTATATTCTGTCAAACTTTGATGTCAGGGAAGTCTGGACGAGCGGTGAAAGATCAGGGAATGAGAGTTATCGGGACTTCTTGAGAATCATCAGTGAAAAAAAGATCAATCATAAAATTATATCAGAAAAGACGGGAGTGATCATCATGAATGATATTTTGATCGATATCATGAATCCTGAAAATCCGCTGGGCAAGCAGGATGAAACTTCACAAAAATTTCAAGATGTGAATAACCACTCTATTGTCATGAAAATAACGTATGGAAACGTATCGTTTCTCTTACCGGCGGATATATCTGAACCTGCAGAAACGCGTCTGGTCCGCACAGGTCGCGATATGAGGAGTCAGGTTTTATTCGTTCCTCATCATGGAGGATTTTCCTCCAGCACAGAACCATTTATCAGGCGCGTTCAACCCGATATTGTGGTTGTCAGTTGCGGGGCTGATAATATTTATAAATTGCCTCATCCCAATGTCCTTGGCAGGTATTCCGTTATTGGAACAAGGGTCCTAAGAACGGACAGAAACGGCGCCGTGAGCATCATGACAGACGGGAAAAATACGATGACAAGAGTCTTCCGAGAAAGCCGTTGATACACTACATGCACCACAAATTTATTGCTCTACAATATTTTATGTGCTATCGAAAAAAGCTTTTAAGAAAAATGTGGTTTAAGATTGTGATTCGTCATGGAAAAAATAACGTCAGTCCGGGGATTTAACGATATCCTTCCTCAGGAGACAGGCATCTGGCAATACTTGGAACAAAAAGCCCGGGAAATTTTCATGGATTTCGGTTTCAGGGAAATCCGTGTTCCTATTCTTGAAAAAACCGATCTTTTTAAGAGAAGCATTGGAGACTCTACGGATATAGTCGAAAAGGAGATGTACTCGTTTCTCGATCGGGGAGATGAATGTCTCACCCTGCGCCCCGAAGCAACAGCTTCTGTTGTCCGCGCATACATTGAACATGCACTATATACCGCTGAACCTATCGCCAAATTGTTTACCATTGGTCCCATGTTCAGGCGCGAAAGACCCCAGAAAGGCAGATACAGACAATTCCACCAGATAAATGTTGAATTCCTCGGTCTGGATGATCCGAGGATAGATGCAGAGATCATTCTCATGCTGATCAGGTTTCTGCAATGTATGGAATTGAATGATTTGAAGTTGGAAATTAACTCCCTGGGATGCCATGAGTGCCGTCCGCAATTTAGAGAGGAATTGACCGTTTTTTTGAGAAACAGGGAGAAGGGGCTATGCGATGATTGTCGTAGACGGCTTCATACAAATCCTCTTCGTGTCTTTGATTGTAAAACAGAAAACTGCAAGGCCATTATTGATCACGCCCCGCGATTGTCCGGGTATACATGTTCCGCATGCAAACAACATTTTGAAAACTTAAAGCAATGTCTAAAGAATTTTGCCATAACGTACGAAATCAATGATAAAATGGTTAGGGGTCTCGATTATTACACGAGGACAACCTTTGAGGTCGTTACGGAATCCTTAGGCGCCCAGAATGCGATTGCCGGTGGCGGCAGATACGATGGCCTCGTAAAGGCTCTTGGCGGGCCGGATATCCCGGGTATAGGATTCGCTGTCGGAATGGAAAGGCTCATTTCCATGATGCCATCTGACAGTAGATATTTTATATTCCCCGATCTTTTCATCGCGGCACTCGGTGATACGGCGCAGAAGGAGGCCTTTACTTTATGTAACCGCCTGCGGATGAAAGGGGTCAGAACGGAAATGGATTATTCCGGGAAGAGTTTAAAGAGTCAGATGAAACGTGCTGATAAACTGAAGAGCCGCTATACCCTTATCCTGGGAGATAAAGAAATCGCTGAAAAACGCGCTGAACTGAGGAATATGTTAAACGGGACACAGTTTTCCTTAGACCTGAGCGCCCTGGAAGACAACATTATTAACACGATTAAAGAGAGGTAAATACATCTTGTCTGGCTTTCTGATAGATAAAAAAAGGTCATATTATTGTGGTACACTCGGAAGCGGTCATATCGGTGAGGAAGTGATCCTCATGGGATGGGCACACCGAAGGAGAGATCATGGTGGCGTTATATTCGTTGATTTAAGAGATCGAGAAGGTCTGGTGCAGATCGTCTTCAATCCAGACGTAGATCTTGACAGTCACCGAGAAGCACACAGAATCAGACATGAATTTGTTCTTGCCGTCAGGGGGCTGGTCCGTCAAAGACCGGAAGGAATGGTGAATCCCGGTATGAAAACCGGCGAGATCGAGGTGATGATTGATAAATTGGAAATACTGAATGAATCGAAGACACCTCCCTTCGTCCTCAATGAAGAATCGGAAATTTCCGAAAATATTCGTCTCAAATACCGCTACCTTGATCTCAGGCGCCCTGAAATCCAGAAAAACCTTATTTTCAGAAGCAGGGTTGCAGCCGAAACGAGAACATATCTTCAAAATGAGGGATTTTTGGAAATCGAAACACCCTTTCTGACAAAAAGCACACCCGAAGGAGCGAGGGACTATCTGGTTCCCAGTCGTGTCAATCAGGGAATGTTTTATGCTCTGCCTCAGTCCCCTCAGCTTTTCAAGCAATTGCTCATGGTTTCCGGATTTGACAAATATTATCAGATTGTCAAATGTTTCCGGGATGAAGATCTCAGGGCTGACCGTCAGCCTGAATTTACCCAAATCGACATGGAGATGTCGTTTGTTAACGAAGACGATGTGATTCGAGTCACGGAAGGGCTCATGAGCCATCTTTTTAAAACCTGTCTAAAAAAAGAAGTCAAGACGCCATTCCCGAGGATTTCTTATCGCGAAGCCGTCGACCGGTACGGCAGGGATAATCCTGATGTCAGGTTTGGCCTGGAGTTAAGAGATATTACCCCTCTCGTAAAAAATTCTGCATTACAGGTATTCCAGGAGGTTTCGAACAGCGGTGGCGTTGTAAAAGCTATTAAGATTGAAGACGGGAAGCGCCTCAGCCGGAAAGATCTGGATGGTCTGGCTGATTTTGTAAGCGCTTACGGAGCTAAGGGACTCGCTTGGGCCAGGATTAACACAGAAGGATGGACTTCCCCCATATTCAAGTTTCTCAAACCTGATGAAGTGGAAAAGATTAATGAAATCATGACGGTAAAAGAAGGAGACCTGATCGTCTTCCTGGCGGACACGACGGCTGTTGTTCATGAGGCTCTCGGGCATCTCAGAATACATTTGGCAAAAAAGTTGAATCTGATAAATCCGGAAGAATTTGCTTTTACCTGGGTGAGCGATTTTCCCCTGCTTGAATACAGCAATACTGAAAAAAGGTATGTATCTATGCATCATCCCTTTACATCTCCAGTCCTCGAAGATATTCAGATTCTCAAGAAAAATCCTGATCAGGTACGGGCCAGAGCCTATGACCTTGTTCTGAACGGATCTGAAATTGGTGGTGGAAGCATCAGGATTCACAAACAAAAAATACAGTCCATGATCTTTGAAACGCTTGGGATGAGCGAAGATGAAACCCGGGCTAAATTTGGTTTTCTTCTTGATGCACTTGAATACGGGACCCCACCCCATGGGGGAATCGCTTTCGGATTTGACAGGCTGATCATGATGATGATGCGCACTGAATCCATAAGAGATGTGATTGCTTTTCCCAAGACTCAGAAGGCAACATGCCTTCTTACGGATGCTCCATCGGAAGTTGGCATAGAACAACTTATGGAGCTTTCCTTAAAAATTGCGTAGGGTGGTTTAATCGCTTTTTTTCTATTGACAAAAAGGCCGGATATTTATTACCTTAATCTACAAGTATGCGAATATTTATAGCTCGAACGATTAATTGTTTTTTCTAACAAACCTAATGAGGGAGGAGAAAAACATGTCGCGTCACGGGTGGTCGAGTGTCATCACAAAAATAATAATCGTGGCAGTTTTCATTTTTATTTATTCAGGTTGTGCAAAACAACCCTCAAAAACCGCCGTCGTAGAACGGCCGGATGAAGCAAAGCAGAATGTTATGATGGAAAAGAAGGCGGAAGCTCAAAAGCCTGTCATCGCCGAGCTACAGCCAGCTCCTGAAAAGCCGGTTATGGCTGAGGAAAAACAGCTTGCCGAAGCCGCACCGGTTGTTGAAAAACAAGCCGTTATGGAGAAGAAGGAAGAGACCAAGAAAAAGTTTAAACTCAAAAATCAGCATGTGGTTAAAAAGGGTGAATCGCTCTGGTGGATTGCAAAGTATAAGGATCAGTACAATGATCCGTACTTATGGCCTGTAATCTACAAGGCAAACAAAAAGATGATCAAAGATGCGAACCTCATTTATCCGGGACAGAAATTTAATATTCCAAGAGCGGGTTACAAATTGGATATCATTAAAAAAGAACGAAGGAAGGCAGGGGCGCCAAAGCCTTACCTTCCACCTCAGGATGCCAATTTACCGGTAAACTGAAATCTGCACCATATTTCCTCTGAGGGCACTGCTGATTTCAGGGTGCCCTCTTTTTTTTAGAAGAATGAACATTTATGTTCAAAGGATCGACACAATATTGTAATAAAAATGTTCTAAATTTTTTTTGGAGTGACCAAAATGGCGAAATGGAATAAGCACAAAAGGGTTCTCGATCACGAGCATACCAAATTCTGGAAATTTGAACTAAGGGATGTGGATGAACCGAATTTACAGACGGGTGTTTTCCCCTATGATGAGGTCAGTCGTATAGATTTTGATCATAAAATAATTTCCATCGATCCCGCTGAAGTTATATTTATTACGGATACGACATTTCGTGACGGTCAACAGGCAAGACCGCCATATACGGTAAGGCAGATTGTGGATCTGTACTCAATGATGAGTAAACTTGGCGGTGAAAACGGTGTGATCAGGCAGTCGGAATTCTTTTTATACAGCCAAAAAGACCGTGATGCAGTGGCAAGATGTCTTGAATTGGGATTAAAATATCCGGAAATTACCGGATGGATAAGAGCTCAGAAAGAGGACATTAAACTGGTGAAGGAAGCCGGTTTGAGAGAAACGGGTATTTTGACGTCTGTTTCCGATTATCATATTTACCTGAAGCTCAACAAAACCAGGAAAAAGGCCATGGATGACTACCTGGGTATTGTAAAAGACATTCTTGATGAAGGCATTGTCCCCAGGTGTCACTTCGAAGACCTGACAAGGGGAGAGATCTATGGTTTCAGCATTCCTTTTGCCATTGAATTGATGAAGATACGCGAAGAAAGCGGTATCGATATTAAAATCAGACTTTGTGATACCATGGGGTATGGTGTTACCTATCCGGGGGCATCCTTGCCAAGGAGTGTCGATAAGCTCATCAGGGCATTCATTGAGGATGCCGGAGTTCCCGGCAATCTTCTCGAATGGCATGGACATAATGATTTCCATAAGGCCCTGATCAATGCCACGACTGCCTGGCTCTACGGTTGCAGTGCGGCAAATGGAACGCTGCTCGGGCTTGGGGAACGGACAGGAAACCCCCCGGTAGAAGCCCTTATTATCGAATATATCAGTCTTCGCGGAGCCAATGATGGAATCGATACAACTGTGATTACCGATATCGCCGATTATTTCGAGAAGGAAGTGGGAATATCGATTCCTGACAATTATCCTTTTGTCGGCGCCGATTTTAATGTGACCAGGGCCGGCATCCACGCCGATGGTCTCATTAAGAATGAGATAATCTATAATATTTTTAATACCATGAAGATTCTAAAGAGACCGATCGTTTCCATGATTACCGATAAGTCCGGCAAGGCGGGTATCGCCTACTGGATTAACTCCCGTTTGCGGTCAGGGGGCAAAACGGTGATCGATAAGAGGCATCCCGGGGTTTCAAAGATACACAAATGGGTGAATGAACAGTACGAATCGGGCAGAGTGACCTCCATATCTCACGGAGAGTTGGATAAGCTGGTTCGCAAATATCTTCCCGAGTTGTTTATGTCCGACCTGGAAAAGATCAAGTACATGGCAAGCCAGGCTGCTATGAATGTGGTAAAACAGGTGATTGAACACCCCATGATGAAAACGATGAAACCGGAGTCCCAGGAACCGATTATGCAGCAGTTCATAGAGGAAAATCCTTCTATCCAGTTTGCCTATGTTGTTGATATGAATGGAAAGAAGACAACGAAAAATATTACCAACATTGCAGACAGGGCAAAGTACGAAAACTATGGTGTCGGGACGGATCAGTCGGATCGCGAGTGGTTTATCAAACCCTTGCAAACGGGTAAGATGTATGTAACCAACTTTTACATATCAAAAATGACGGGAGCCCTGTGTATAACCGCATCCGCACCGATTGTCGATGATAACGATGAAATGACGGGCATCTTCGGTGTCGATATCAAATTTGAGGATTGGGTAAAAAGGGTGGAAGATATTGCTGAGGCAACTCAAATTGCCTTGAGAGAAGAATATGAAGCGAAATCCAGATCGGATCGATGGATCTAATACCGGTAGTTTTCATTAATTATCCACTGGTCATAAGGACAGGCTTTAGATGGATATCGCTGTGAATGAGAGAGTTCCCTTATGAATCTGGAAGGATTCAGCGCCATGCTTCCCATGCCCCTTGAATAGTCGAGCAGGGGGTAACACAGGTAGAGGTGATCCTTGGCCCGTGTCGCCGCGACGTAAAAAAGCCTTCTTTCTTCCTCTTCTCCATCAGGTTCCTTAAGGGCGCGAGCCAGTGGCAACATGCCATCGGCGCACCAGATTATCATGACGACCGACCACTCAAGTCCCTTGGCCTGATGAATCGTGCTGAGAATGATTTTACCCTTCGTTGCCGTATCCGTATCAGCGTCCTCATCTTCAGTAATATTGGTCATCAAAGCGACCTCAGTTAAAAAGTCCTGCAAGGAGGGAAACCTCGCAGAAAAGAAAGCGAGCTGGCACAGGTCTTCTTCTCTTGATTCACAATTCGTATATTTCCCCTGAAGATGTTCCCGGTAACCATTATCCAGCAGAGTTTCAATAATCTCAGGTGGATTAGTATCCGCCGAATCATGAAGAAGTTTATGTAATGTATTCGTGAGCTTGATTAATCCTGGCGTTACCATCTTCGTCATGCATTTCGGAAAATCATCGTCCAATGCGGTATTTAGTGGATTTTCCTTAGTCGATAAATATTTCCATATTTTTTCCGCCGTGATTTTCCCAATCTTGCTGAAAAGACCCAAAACCCTCTTCCATGCCAGTTCATCAAATGGATTGGCAATAATCCTCATGTAGGCGGTGACGTCCTTGATATGAGCCTGTTCAAAAAAACGGATGCCCGAGCGGATTTCATATGGAATCCCTCTGCGCGTCAGTTCCATCTGGAGTTCCATGGAGTGATAATGCGCCCGGTACAAAACGGCCATTTCATCAAGGGGTATCCCCTCTCCATATAATTCAAGGATTCGTTGAGCGACGAAATTGGCCTGCTGACCGACGTTCTCAGCCGGCGCAAGAATAGGTCTCAGACCCCCTCCCCTTACGGCCTTCAATTCTTTTTGAAACTGGTTTTCGTTGTTGACAATGCTCAGATTTGCCAGGTGAAGAATTTCCGGAGTGCTGCGGTAGTTTGTCTCAAGCTTGAAGATCTTGCATCCAGGATACCTTTTCGGAAAGTGGAAGATATTGGCGTAATTTGCTCCCCTGAACGCGTATATGCTCTGTGAGTCGTCTCCCACAACCATCAGATTCCCGTGTCTTGAAGCCATCAAATCTATAATTGTCGCCTGGATGATATTGGTGTCCTGATATTCATCAACAAGGACATGGGAAAATCTTTCAGAGTAGAAATCCAGAACGTCGGGGAAATCAAGCAGAAGCTTCTTCCAGTTTAGCAGGAGATCATCAAAGTCCATGACGTTCAGAGTTATTTTACGAGTGGCATACGAGGAGGCAACGGCCATGATGTTGTCGAGGCAGGACGATAAATAAACGTATCTCCTGAGAATAATCTCATCAAGGGGCACATCCGTATTCCGAGAAAGACTGATGATGTCCCGCAGAACATCTCCTTTGGGAAATTTAGTTCCTTTGGCGTCAATTCCCTTCTCGGTTATGCATGTATTGATTAATTGCGATGCGTCTTCCGTATCGATGATGGTGAAGCTCCGATTATAAGACAAGCGATGGGCATTTTTCCGGAGGATGAGATGGGCGATATGGTGAAATGTGCCTCCCCACATATGGGTCAAATCCACATCAATGAGAGACTTCACCCTGAAAAGCATCGACTTTGCTGCTTTATTGGTGAACGTAGCCAGCAGAATTCTTTCGGGTTTGACCCCGGATTCAATTAATCGGGCCACACGGTAGGTTAATGTTCTTGTTTTACCGCTTCCGGCGCCGGCGATGACGAGGAGAGGCCCGCCCTCTTCCATCACCACACGGAGTTGCTCCAAATTGAGTTCTTTTTCGTAATCGATCACAGCGGTTATCCGAATCCAATTTCACGACTGTATTCGAATTGTCGCTGCCACGGGATACCGGGATGTGCCTTTTCAAAGGGTTCCAATCCTACCAGTTTCAGGGATTCGCGGTCAACTTCAACGGGATGATACCCTCCTACAAATCCCATGTCCGGTGCTATAACGGGATTATCTCCCGGCAGACAATCGCACTCGACAGTAACATTAAGGAGTGCATTGATAAAAAGGCTTTTCCCCTCGATCCGCTTCCACACTGCCGCTGCGGTTTCAACCAGTTTTTCCTGAAAAACACGGTCATCAGTTTCCCACAATATTTTCAGCGCCAATTCAGGACAGTGGGCAATGCACTGAGCGCAACCGATGCACGTATCGTGATCATAAGCCGGATATTCATCGGAAGCAAATTTAGCAGCCCCCGTGGGGCAGATATCAATGCACATACCGCATCGGGTGCATTTCTTTTTATTCAGGAAGGGTTTTGCATCCGAATGCATCCTCTGTTTTTGGGCGCGGGAGCCAAATCCCATAGAAAGATTCTTGATCGCCCCCCCGAAAAAGGAAACCATATGTCCCTTAAAATGCGAGAAAATAAAGAACCCATCGGCCTTTTCAATAACGGAAGCCACCTGAACGGTTTTAAAATGATTATACCCTGTATGGATATCCATGACATCCCTGCCGTCAAGACCATCAGCGATCACGACGGGACAACCGAGATAATTTTCCGTATATCCATGTTCTGCCGCCGTCTTTAACGAATCACTTCCCGTGCGGCGTCCTCCTGAATAAAGGGCCGTCGTATCGC
Organism: Deltaproteobacteria bacterium; assembly: GCA_037143735.1. Lineage (GTDB taxonomy): Bacteria > Desulfobacterota > Syntrophia > Syntrophales > UBA2185 > JAPLJQ01. Next base: position 7,488 of record JBAWYD010000029.1, on the reverse strand, counting down.
AAACGAAGGGCCTTGTTTCCTGTTCAGTGAGCCATTGAACAATACGTTTGGCATATACCGGGGGCAAATAACTTCGATTGCCCCGTTCGCCCCAGTGTAATTTAAGGCCGACGGAATCACCCTTGTTAAAGGGGCTTTCCAACTTTGACAAAAGGGAATCAAGAGCCGGCAAGTAGCTCTCCGGTAACCCTTTAACTTCATAAAACAAAACATCCGCCATTAAAACGTCTCCCGTCTATGATAGGAATTTTGATGTCTTTGATTATAGGAGGGGCGGTCTGTTATGTCAATATTGTTTCTCTGAAATGTTTCTCTGAAAAAAGTCGTCGCCAAAAGGCGAAGTTATGGCTTGACAGTTAAAGACCACATCCTGTAATCCTATCATGGTGATTTAAATTACTTTGAAAGGTCCATGTAATCATATGAATATTATTGTTTCCGGGTCGCTGGCCTATGACAGAATTATGGATTTTCCGGGATATTTCTCGGATCATATCCTTCCCGACAAGATTCATGTTTTAAACGTCTGCTTCCAGGTGAACGGCATGAAGGAAAAATACGGCGGTACAGCAGGCAATATTGCCTACTCCCTCACCCTGATGGGAGAAAAACCCCTTATTTCCGCTACGATCGGCCATGATTATCACCGGTACATCGAATGGCTGTTGAAGATCGGGATATCTACCGAAGAGATCAAAATTATGGAAGATGAATTCACTGCCTGCGCTTACATAACCACAGACAAGGCTGACAACCAGATCACCGGATTTAACCCGGGGGCTATGAAATTTTCTTCCGGCCTTGACTTCCAAAAACTCGATCCTGATGAGACGCTACTTATCATTTCTCCCGGTAATCTTGATGATATGGTGAACTACCCGCGCCTTTGTAAGTCCAGGGGGATAGGTTATATTTTTGACCCTGGGCAATCATTGCCCGTGCTGGATGCGAAAAACCTTGTAGAGGCTATTGATGGGTGCCGGATATTGATTTCCAATGACTATGAGCTTGATATGATCATGAATAAAACAGGGTTAAGCAGAGAAAGTTTAATCAAAAAGGCCACGACAATCATTGTCACCCTGGGAGAGCGCGGATCTCAAATCTTGACATTAGCCGGGGAAATAAACATTCCCGCCGTCAAGCCAAAGAAAGTTGATGATCCGACAGGCGCCGGAGATTCGTACAGAGGCGGATTGATCACCGGTCTGGTGCGGGGAATGGACGTCGAACAGTCTGCAAAGATGGGCAGTGTATGCGCCTCCTTTGCCGTGGAGTGTTATGGTACTCAGGAATACACTTTCAGCCCCGAAGAATTTAACGAGAGGTTTAACAGGATCGCTTATGAATGATGACGGCTATTACAAATTATCCAAAGTGCTTGATACCCTGCCAAATGGCTTTCCTTCAACCGAAGGAGGCGTGGAAATCAGACTGCTGAAAAAGATTTTTACCCTTGAACAGGCCGACCTTTTTTGTGACATGAGGTTGACATTTGAGACAGTTGAAGAAATCGCCAAGCGCACCGGGCGACACTTGGAAGGTCTGGAAGACAGGCTAATTTCCATGGGGGAAATGGGACAGCTTTTTATGATTAAGCTGGGCGAAACGCGATTTTTCAAGATGCTGCCCTGGGTATTTGGAATCTATGAGTTTCAGCTTGGCCGGATAGACAGGGAGTTTGCAGAATTGAGTGATGAATATGCACCTGTCTATGCAAGGCAATTCTTTTCAAAATCGCCGCAACTGATGCAAGTGCTGCCGATAGAAGAAAATATAACTTTGCAACAGGAAGCCCTGCCTTATGAAAAGGTTTCAACGATTATCGAAAATGGTCAAGCTTTTCTTGTGAATGAGTGCATCTGTAAAAAGGAACGAGGGCTTCTCGACAATCCCTGTAACAGACCTGTAGGAGTCTGTCTGGCTGTTGCGCCGATACCCGGCGTGTTCGATAAATCCCCCCTTGGAACTATAATTTCAAAAGATGAGGCCTATGTATTACTGCGCAAGGCCGAGGAAGAGGGTCTGGTACACCTTACCGGCAATGTCCAGGTCGGGCAGATTTATATCTGCAACTGTTGCAAATGTTGCTGCGGCGTTCTCAGGGCTATCAATGAATTTGGCATTCCCGCCTCAATGGTCATCAATTCACATTATTACGCCGAGATTGATTCAGAGGTATGTATCGGTTGCGGCGTTTGTGCAAATGAGCGCTGTCAGGTTGGCGCTATTGAAGAAAAAGAAGAATCATGCAAGATCATTCAGGACAGGTGCATCGGTTGCGGCCTTTGCATAACCACGTGTCCCGTGGGAGCCATCCAACTGGTTCATAAAAACCCGGAGCAATCAGTATCTCCACCTTTCAATGATGATGTTTGGCTTGAGGAACGGGGACGGTTGCGAGGCGTAGATTTCACTGCGTATAAATAGATTTTCCTGAAATGATAACAATAAATTAACTCACTTTACGCGGCGAAATGGGAGAGGCGGTCAATTTATTTTCCATACCGACAACTATCCATTCTTCTTGACATGTGACTTCACCGGAAGTAAAGAAAATACGGAACAATTCATCGTGGGCCAAAAGGCATCTTAACTGGATAGATATCCATCAGCGCATGGTTCGCATGGCAGATAATTCTTACAGAGATATTATAGTTTCTCTCGCTCAGCTCTATGAAGCGGATGACCGCCCGTGGCTCGTAGGGTTCAGTGGCGGCAAGGATAGTACCATGCTTGCATCGCTGATTTTTGACACCGTCCTGACAGTCCCTCCCTCCCAACGGAAAAAGCCAATATCTGTCCTCTGTACTGATACACGCGTGGAAATCCCCGCCATTGCCGAAATAGTTGAAGGCACGTTGTCACGGATGCGTAAGTTCTCCCAGCACGGTGGGCTCAATATCGAAGTCAATCTACTCAAGCCGCCACCGGAACAATCGTTTTGGGTGAATATCATCGGACGGGGCTATCCTCCTCCCAACCGCACCTTCCGCTGGTGCACGCAACGCCTGAAAATTGACCCCGTGACAGTTTTTGTGAATCAGCGGCTCGGCCATTGGGGCGAGGCGATCTTGCACCTGGGGGCACGTCGGGCGGAAAGTTCCACGCGGGCACAAACCATGGCAGGTCGCGAGTCACGCAATGGTTTACTTCGTCACCCTGATCTGCCGCGTGTCTGGGTGTCCAATCCTATTGAATTCCTCACTACTGAGGAAGTATGGGCATACTTACTGCAAAAACCGAACCCCTGGGGTAGCGACAATCGTATACTCTATAAGCTTTACGCGAACGCTTCCAATGGCGAATGCCCTATTCAGATTGACACCAGCACCCCTGCCTGCGGCCACTCCCGCTTTGGCTGCTGGACCTGCACCGTCGTCGAACGGGACAAGGCCGGCGAAGGCCTGCTTGCCGCCGGTGATGAACGGATGGAACATCTTATCGAGTTCCGTGAAACCCTCCTGGAATTTCGTAACCCGGACAACGGTTGGAGAGACAACCGCCGCATGAATGGCAACGAAGGTCCGGGGCCACTTCTCATCAAAGGCCGCCGCGAACTCCTGAAACGCCTGCTCAAGTTACAGGAAGAAACCAGCATGATGCTTATTACGTCCGAAGAGCTCCTTTTAGTCCAACAGTTGTGGAAAGCGGCACGGAACCCCGATGACGGTCGGGGTGTATCCCGTATCCTCAACAAACAGCGAGGTATCGTCGTGAACAACGATCTCAATGAACTGAACCGCCTTCGTGAAATGGAAGAAGAAGTTACCCAAGAACTTTGCATCCGTGCAGACACGTTGCGCCGCATGCTCGCCAAAGTGGAAGAATATAGCGAAAGCCACCGTGCTCACGGCTTGCCTGACGACCTTCTTAACATCCTCAAGGATGATCTGTACAACGCCACCCATCTGGAAGAAAAACCCCATATCCATTGACATGATAGTCAAAGATCAAAAATATTGGTTAAACCAACTTGCGACGCTACGGATTGACCGTGCAAGGGGTAATCCCGCGCCCCATAAGCCGCTTCTCTTACTGGTCATCATGGAAATGGCTGATAAGGGAGAAATCATGAAACGCGAAGTTACTCTTTCTCCTGATCTTGCATTCAGGTTCAGCGCGTTTTGGTCAGTTGTAGCCAAGCGTCGCAAGCAGGCTCCGGACGTGAGATTACCGTTCCATCACCTTGGTTCATCTGGAATGTGGCAGCCTTTGACGGCAGAAGGTAAAATTTCACCAGATAAGAAACTGACCACAATGATCATTATTGACCCAAGTTTCCTCGACTGTCTTGCTGATAATAAATTTCGTGATCGGGCACGGAGAATACTAATTGAAACTGAACCCTATTTTCTTCCTGAAGAAAGAGCGGCACTCTTCAGCATGCTTAAAATCAAACCGACGGTGCCTGAAGTCAGGGAATACGAAGAACATTACAGAGCGAGCATTCAAATGGGGCGAGATGCTCGCTTTCGCATTGAGGTAGTCGTTCTCGCCTACAAACACACTTGCGCTCTTACGGGTTACCGGTTAACAACCTTGGATATGGGGAGCATTGTTGATGCGGCACATATTCATGCATTCAGTGATTCCCGCAGCAATGACCCTCGCAACGGGTTAGCGCTTTCGAAAAACGCCCACTGGCAGTTTGATCGCGGTCTTTGGTCATTGAACGATGATTACCAAGTACTACTAAACAGGGAAAAATTCAGTGAAGATGGGGCACCTGGGCAACGCCTCGCGGATTTCGAGGGGCGAAGGATTTTTTTGCCCAGCGATCCGAAGTATTGGCCGGAATACACCTATCTCGACTGGCATCGCAAGAGACACGGCTTCCCGAGCTAATAGCTGATTCAGCACTCCTTTTAATGACTTCATGGCTTTCTCGTAGCCTGTGAGTTGACGAGTCCATCCGACACCCGTTAGTGTGTTTACTCCTTCATCAAATCAAACGTTAAAATGAAGATCCCGCAAGTCAAAGACGACGTCTTCGGTAAAGTCCCAGAGGATTACGCACTTCATACCAATTTGCATTCAACGCCTACCTTTGTTGGCCGTGTTGTCAGCTTCCTCAACGTATTAGTAATACGTCTGCGGAGCCTCCTCCTTGCCGCCTCGGTATCCATTTGAATGCAAAATGGTATCAGCCTGACGTGGAGTCTTTTTTTATGAGCAGGCTGGAAAATGCCCTGCACCGTCTTTTTCACCCACCGCCAGAGGACATTCCTGACTGCGTTTTTGCGACCGACCGCGGCGATATCAGCGCCCAAGTCCGGCAACGGCTCGCCACGCCATCTGGTTCAATACGTGATTTAGGTGATATGTGCGTGAGCATTGAGCGGATGGATTCTGAGTTACGGGAACTCGACCAGAAACTAAAGACGATGCAGCACAGCACCATCGCGTTCAAACGGGGTACTGAATTGCATCAGAAGCGAGGTGAACTCATAGCCAAAAGCGAGCAAATAACCAAGAGACTCGCAGAGTTGGCGGGTGAGATTGCTCGCTTAGAAACCGATATAGGGGAGACCAAGCGCCAAGAAACAAATCAGCGTGAGATTGTAGAGAAGGCTCAGAGAGGCGAAAGCTTGGCGGCGTTGGCGGCAAGATACCGCGAGGCAGCAGGTGAAATCCGCAGCCGTGCAGCTATCCAATTGCGCAAACGGATTTCTGAACACGTTGGTGATTTATGGATCGACATTACCGAACGGCAGCGTGAGTTTGCCGGAATGGAGTTTGACGATCACTGGCAATGCTGGCTAATCCGCCGGGATGGAAAGCGCGTGACCTGGGAAGAAACAAATACATCCGCCGGCCAACGACAGGTCCGCATGCTGGCGTTCTACGAAGCGTTACGACGACTGGCCAAGCTTGTACCGCCACTGGTTGTGGATACACCGTTGGCTCGTCTCGACAAGGAGGTCCGCGCCAATGTACTTGACCAACTTTATCTTCACGGACATCAGTCTGTCATACTTACCACTAATTCCGAAGTTGATCCCGAAGGTCCATTGTTTGACAGAATCAAAAACCGACTGGCACGTGTGTACACCTTACATCCACACGGCAGACCGGACGGCGCAGACTATGAGGTCCGAGTTACTGGCGATTATTTCGGTCATGATCTTTAAAGTGAGAAAATCATATGAAATTTGAAACAAGTAGCGATGCTCGTGAGTTCATAGAGAACATCTTTACGAGAGTCGGTGCGCGTAACCAGGCGATTATAGGACGGGCGGCGCTCTTTCTGGCCTTAGGTGAAGGAGTGCCAACTGAATTCAAGCCGAAGGATGCCAAAGGCGTCACCTTGAACGATGAGCAGGTTGTCGGCGACGAGCTGCGCGATTTGGTCCATACGGCATTAAATCATCGCACTGGGCGTAGCCTTGATGAAGGAGGCTACCGCCAGGAATTTCGTCGGCATTTCGAGTATGGATGCCAACGTCTCCGGCAGATATGGGCTGAATCCGGCAACGACCAAACCCATTTTGTTTCTGCATTACTAAAGCTTACCGGCGATGATTTGGGGTTTACCGGCAGACTGAAGCCGTCAGTGCCGATTTTACCTGTGGTTAAAACTGAAGTTAAGCTCAAGGTTTTAACGGATGCACCCGAATGGTCGGTAAATGGCCCCGGCACCAATAACGGCCTGCTCGTTATCTCAGGACAACCTGGGACTGGCAAGAGTCAGCTCGCACTCGACTTGTTGGCGCAACTTTCGAACTTCGGCGTCCGCTTTGTGTTCTTTGATATGAAAGGCGAACTGGAAGATGACCCGAACAACGCTGAACAGCGAAAAAACCGTACACGGTTTCTGGAACAGACCGGATCGAGATACGTCCGACTCATTCAGCAGACCTTGCCGATCAATCCGTTATATAGGCATGTCAACCCGACGCAAAACGCGCAGATTGCTTACGAGATAGCCAGCCTGATCCGGTGTTTTGCGCCGCAACTGGGTGCCAAGCAAGAACGGAATATCTGTGATGCTTACCAGCGACTTGTCGTACCAGATTTTCCATCACTTTCCCAAGAGTTGGAGTATAGTGGAGCGAATGGCGTCGATCTCGCGATTATCCAGAAAATTGAGCGGTTTAACCTGTTTGCGAGTGCACAGACAGCTATCAGTCCGGAAGAGTGGCTGAGCAACTCGATGGTTATCGACTTCAAGGATTTCGGAAATGACAGCGAAACGAAGGCATTGGCCGTTGCCCTCATTCTCAATTTCCTGATTAAAAAACTGAGCCAGCAACTGGCAGTTAAGAACGATATCCAACCCCTCAAAATGGTACTGTTTGTTGATGAAGCCCACCTGCTCTTGCCGAAAGAAAGCAAGGCCGGTCTGCTCAGTTCTCTTGCTCGTCAAGGTCGGTCATGGGGATTTCCGGTGTGGATGGCATCACAGGACGCCGACAAGTTTCTAACAACCGGCACAAACGAGACCAACTTCGCTGAGTTGGCAGAATGTGGCGTTCACTTTTCACC
>JBAWYD010000028.1:0-22903 GCA_037143735.1 Deltaproteobacteria bacterium | reverse complement strand
CCTTCATGGAGAAATGCCGAATGTCCAAGGGTAACGGCTACGGTGATGGCCTTTTAAATGATTTCAATCCGCTCAATAAATCTGAGAGTACCTTGATGGTATCAGGGGAAGATATGTTGATGTTTTCTATGAGAGAATGTTTCATTTTTTCCACGTCTGCTAAAGGCATGGGAAAGTTGAATAGCTCAGGAATTTCAACATTCAGTCCTTTTGCCAACTTAATTAGGGTGTCGATGGACCAGTTCTTTTCTCCACGTTCAATGGCACCGATGTGGGTATAATGCAGTTCCGCTTTGAACCCAAGTTTTTCCTGAGATAATCCCCTCTCTTTTCTCAACTGACGAATCCGATCACCGATCAGCCTTCTTACGTTTTCCACATTATCCCCCTTAATTCCTTGTTTTTTATAAGCAAAAAGGGGGACACAGTCCACAGCCTATAATAACTAATAAATGTTGTTATTGTTTATTAAAGACTGTATTGTTATGCAAAATAATCTGAGTCCACGACTACGCATTAGCTTACAGAGCAGGCACATAAACCTTTTGGAGCGGTCAAAGAGGCTGTCATGAGCGGATTGATTATCAAACCCCTTGTCTCAAAAAGAGCTCGGGGTTTTGTGTTTGTAAATTCTGAAAGACAACCAGACGGAGACAATAAAACAAATTTCATCTCAACCTGTAGCATCGAGAAAAACAGGTCTGCTCGACTTAATGATTAAAAAATTTATTGTTTATATTATTCTTGTTACGCTTTTTTGTTTTATTTGTCTTCTGCATTATCAGAAAACAAACAACCTTGAAGATCGCGTGTCTGATCTGGAATCAGAGAAAGACAATCTTGAGCACCGCATTGATGAAATAGAGAACCGTCTTAATTACAGATAGAGGGCTTTATGAGATCCTTTTTGAAGTTGTTTTTTCATGCGATCCCTTTAGGGCTGGGTATAGTGCTATCATTAATCTCAGTTTCTTATACCGTTAAAATTATAAGTGAACGCTATTTTGTCGATAAAATTATATATGCCATTCTCTTCGGGATAATTGGTTTTCCTATGGTAGTGGCAAGTACAATAAAGTTTGCCAATGAATTCAAATGGCCCAATGTTACAACACTCAAAAAGTGTCCCTGCTGTGCCGAACAAATTCAAGCTGATGCCGTAAAATGTAAATATTGCCAAGAATCATTGGAAAGGTCCTTAATATAAGGAGAATACTCCAGTGAAGAAATGTCCTTTTTGTGACGAAACAATCCAAGATGCTGCCATTAAATGTCGCTATTGTGAAAAATGGCTGAATAAAGATGTTCCGCATAATGCTTCAAGTTCTGGTGAACTTATTGAAAATGCCAATAAAATTGTTGTTTCATGCCTTCACTGTAACGGCAGGTTGCGTCTACCCGATGTTAAGAAATCCATTCTGGTAACTTGTCCACACTGTAAAAATAAATTTATCGTTGACCATACAACCGTTAAGCTCCAAGAAAATGTTAAGATTCAATCTCCAAGTCATTTTAAATTTTCAAAACAAAAATATGTTGCTGCTGCGGTTGTGTCTTGTATTTTAATACTGCTGATTAGTGGAGTATTAAATTTTTCCCAGAGTGGCAAAGATGAAGGGAAATCCCGCCCGCAAGAGCAGAAACCATCTCCAGTTGAGGAAGTCCAACCAACTCGCCCCCCTGTGTCATTACCAAACGGCACAGAGATAACTCCAGCACGGAAAAATGGCCACAGCATGTTGACCGTTGATAATGGGACGAGTAATGATGCAACCATTAAACTTGTTTATGTCGATAGGCCTAAAAAACATTATAGATTCGCTTATGTAAAAGCAAAGAGTAAGATAAGTTTACAAAATATCAATTCAGGAAATTATTATTTGCAATTTTGTATGGGGCAGGATTGGGATCAGCAAACCAAGAAATTCAAAAGAGATTTATCATATGCCCGTTTCAATGAGCCCATGGAATTCAATGAGTTCAAAGAGGAAATATCTCGTGATGATAAGATAATTGAAAGAGTAAAATATAGCAGGGTCAGTGTTACCTTACATCCTGTAGTTGCTGGAACTGCTCGCACTCATTCGATTTCTAAAGAAGATTTTGAAGAAACTGATCCTGGATAAACAGGTGGTCTAAATTCTTTGGGTTACGCAACCTGATCAACCGGCTCTACACCAAGGAATACGGAACCCAGCACCCACCCATCGTTAATAAGTGGGCGCTTTAATGTGCTCAATTCAGGCCGACCCTAACATTGTGGTCGAGGGGACTGCACCCCTCATCTTGAATAAGGAGGTAAAATGAAAAGAATAATTTATTTTGTCATTATATTGATGTTGATGAGTGGATGTTATTATAAAAGTCTTGGGCATCTCGATAAACTAAGGACAGAAAATCGTCAGAACCTCTTAAAGCTTAGCATAGGGATATCAAAGCAGGAAGCATTAGGAATAATGGGTAATGCAACCGCCACAGATATATATATCAATGAGGAGAAAGTGACAGCATCTAACCCTTATAAGAACGAGATTCTACAAGGTAAAGATAAAACATTCGAGGTCATTTATTATCTTACCGAATCTAAACACCAAAAGGTAGTTGACTACTGGGGATACAGCCAGGCAACGCCTATTACAGAAGATGAACTTACTCCCCTTGTCTTTGACAATGGAAAACTTATAGGTTGGGGATGGAGTTTCTTAAAAAACAATTCACAGACATTTGAAATAAGGATGAGGTAAGATATTTAATACTGGATACAGATACTTAGTACTACCGCATCGATTAAAGATGAATAGAACACGGGAGACAACAACCATTATTAGGCGTTAATGTTTGGACAAAATAATAGAGGAATCATCTAAGGAGGGAAAGTGCCAGCAAAAAAATATTTCTTCACGTCAGAGTCAGTAACCGAAGGACACCCAGACAAAATGTGCGATCAGATCTCCGATGCTGTTTTGGACAACCTGATTGAACAAGATCCCCTTTCCAGGGTGGCATGTGAGACTTTCGTTACTGTTGGTTTGGTTATTGTAGGAGGAGAGATAACCTCCACCAGTTATGTTGATCTTCCTAAACTTGTTCGACCATTGATCAAAGATATCGGCTACACCGAAGCCAAATACGGATTTAGTGCAGATGCTTGTGCGATCTTGAACGCCATCGGCAAACAATCCACAAATATCGCGCAAGGCGTGGATATCGGAGGGGCAGGAGACCAGGGTCTGATGATTGGTTATGCCTGCAGGGAAACGCCCGAACTCATGCCCCTCCCGATCATGCTTGCCCATAAGCTCTGCTTCAGGCTGACGGAGGTGAGAAAGAAAAATATCCTTCCCTATCTGTGCCCAGATGGAAAATCTCAGGTTACAGTGGAATACGAAGATGGCATCCCCAAAAGAGTGGATACGGTGATATTGGCCTGTCAGCATATGGAAGAAATCCTTGATCGCACCAGAAAGAAGATCACGCAGAAAGCGCGAGAAGAGATCATAGAAAATGTGGTGAAGCCGATCATTGGCAAAGATCTTCTCGATAGCAAAACCAAGTATTTTGTGAATGCTACGGGGAAATTTGTAATTGGCGGCCCTCAATCAGATACAGGTATGACAGGCAGAAAAATCATCGTGGATACCTATGGCGGCGCCGTGCCTCATGGGGGCGGCGCTTTTTCCGGGAAAGACCCCACCAAGGTGGATCGCTCTGCAACCTATGCCGCCCGATATATCGCTAAAAATGTTGTCGCAGCTGATCTTGCTGACAAGCTGATGATTCAGTTAGCCTATGTCATCGGAGTGGCTGATCCGGTATCTATAATGATAAACAGTTTTGGAAGTTTGAAAATTCCGCATCAGAAACTTGAACAGCTGATCAGGAAACACTTTCAGCTTACCCCCGGCGGGATCATCGAGATGCTGAATTTGAGAAGACCCATCTACAGAGCAACCGCTGCTTATGGCCACTTTGGCAGAACCGGAACGGGCTTTACCTGGGAAAAAACTGACAAGGTGAATGATTTAAAAAAAGATGCTTAATTTTACTCAATAAAAAGAATGAAAAAGACTTCAAGTGCTCCCAAAATGATCGTGGAGCCGTTGCATTTCGTTGGATATGCTCTCGGTGACAGGATATCTCGGTTAAAAGATCATCATACTGTCCTGTTCTGTTTTGATGTCGGTATATACGGGAAGCTGAAGAAGATGTTCCGAGGATCAATCTTCTCAGGTCTGACAGGTGAGCTGTATCTGATGGACAATAAAACTGCCCTCGCGGGAAAATTTGGCATCGGATCTCCGGCAGCAATTACGTTCCTTGAAGAATTGGCAGCATGCGGGATAAAAAGATTCGTGGGCATTGGGTCAGCGGGAGCTTTGCACAATGACATTAATCACGGCGATGTGGTTCTTTGCACCGGTGCTTTTTCTGACGAAGGCGTATCGGAACATTACCCAGGTTACAGTAAGTTTTCAAAACCGGCACGCACATTGATCAGCAGGCTCGCATCATATTTTAAAAAACAAAAGATAAAGTTTGCTAAGGGCAAAGCCTGGTCGATTGATGCCCCTTATCGTGAGACAAAGGAAAAGCTGCGACACTTTCTTAATAAAGGTGCCGATGTCGTAGAGATGGAAGCCAGCGCCATGTTTAATGTCGCCCGTTTCCGCAAGGTTGAAATTGCAAATGTGTTTATTGTTAGCGATTCCATATCTGACGGGATATGGAACCCCATGTTCAGGGCAAAAGACATCAAGAGTAAATCCCTGTCAGTGGCCGGAGAAATCATACTGTTCTTGTCGGAGAATCCGCCCTGATTTTATAGCGTGGCACCGTCAGCGAAGCGGAGAAAAAATTCTGGGGATCAAAACTGAAGGAACAGGACCAACCGCAAAAAGATTAGCAAGGGAGGATTCTGTGAAGCCAGATGACATCACATACTTTGAGGTCGATGAGAGCGGAACCATAAAATGTACAGATTTTTGCCAATTCAAAACACGGAATGAAGCCTATGATCTTTCCCTTGATTATGATGTCGCCACTCCTGTTCGTTTGGTGTCAGCTGCAGAGGATTGCTTTCCCTTGCAATGGCTGATTGCAGGCCAATATACGGAATATCGAGAAAATCCCGCGTACCCGGCCCGTCTTAAAAGCATGCCCGAGGGGCCTGAGTACGGATGGATTGACTGGGTGCTTGGCGCTGATGATGAAACATTCTCTTCCTTGCGCGACCTCATCAAGAAATGGTTATCAGAAGAACCTGATTGGTTCGGGGAGGATGAGTATATTCACTATACAAAATGGTCAGATGGGGCTGCCTATAATTTTTTCGAGGGTGAAGAGCAAGATAAACTGGATACCATAGGGGTGGACCTTATAGACGGACCATATCCCGGCAACGATTACCGAGGTGCAAAGCTTCGTCTTTCCATCGAGGAAGCCAATGTCATCGCAAAGGCCAAGGGCCTGTCATACCGATTCCGAAAGAAGAATGAAGAATGACAATCTTTTTCTTGACTTTTCTTTGACTGGTGATATCCTATACCAAAGTTCAGCGGTGAATTATCCAAGTTAATTGCTCCGCGATATAAATGTGCTAAAGGCTTGAGTGGTGAGTTATCAAGGTTACGATGACCTTGAGGCTACTTGCAACCACTAAAAAAAATCGCTAAAGGCCGGAAAAATGAGATGTAGAATTCGCAGCCCGTGCCCCCAGCGCGGGCTTTTTTTGTTCTTTGAAAGTTGAATAAGGCGGGATGATTTAGGTACTTGCAGCCGCCTCAAAAAAAGTAGCTAAACGTCCAATAACCCCACGATTGCGTTTAGTTGTGGGGTTTTTTTATTGGCGGAAACTGAAGAGATCGCCCTGAAGATGGGCGGGAATGTGATGAAACTATGGATTATCAAGATAAGTTGGATGATTTTTACCGCGATGAGGTCCCTGGATATGTACGAGGAGCCGGAAAGACGTTCATCAAGATTATAGAAGGTGAGGACTGGATGGGCGGTCCCAAAGTCAAGAAGATCACGCTGGCAGATGTTGTAAGGCATTACGCCGTAGATGCCCGGAATCTTTTAAGCGGCTGCCGGTCTCTTGGCCCCGTCGTTGGTGACTGGCGAGGGGTGAGTAACCTTGCCCAGGAGTGTCTGGACTGGTTCAAGTTTGTGAATATAGACGGGCTGAGACGTGAATCCCGGAAGGCCAGCTTGATTCCGAAGTTTTAAGGAGGAAACTCATGACCGAAAAAGCGATAGGACAGCGGCGCGTAAAAGGGGGAATTAATCCTTCCGATCGAGTGATTTTTCGGACCTGGCCGAAGGGAGATGTGATCGCGCTGTTCCCGGACATCGAGGCAGGTCTGTTTTCGTGCAGCTCCTATATGCGCGTCGGGCAGCACGGGGCGGCGGATTATCGGTATGTGGTCGAACAGACGAAACAGGCGACGATCGCGGAGTACGCAGACCTGGCCGTCGAGCTCAAACAGATCGGCTACAACTTGAGGGTGCTACACCATAGGTAAAAAACTTGGGCCGCGCACACTATGCGCGGAGATGAGAGGGAGAACATGAAATACGCATACAGTCTGAAAACGGAGAGGGTGAAAGAGAAAGATTTCCCTTACGCCGGGGAGCAATTGACTTGCACAGCCGAACTTGTGAATTTTGTTCATCGGTTACAGGACTCCGATATCGAGAAATTTATCATCTTGTATCTGGACGCACAGAATCAGTTGGTATGTGTTCAGATCATGCAGGGGAGTGTAAACCAGGCGGCAGTTTATCCCCGTGAGGCTTTCAAGCACGCGCTGCTATCCGGTGCCTGTGCGGTTATCCTCGTTCATAACCATCCGTCGGGTCATGCAAAGCCATCGGATGCCGACATCCGGTTAACCAAGACGATCCAGGAGGGCGCAAGGATATTTGATCTTTTAGTACACGATCATTTGATTGTAGCCGGGGAACGTTTCTTCAGCTTCCGGGAAGAAGGGATGATGTAACACTCACCTCCGGCGGTCCCCATGACGCCGGGAATTTACTCAATGAGGGAAAAACCATGAGAGCAAAAAAATGTACCGAGGATGATCTCCAGAAGTCCATGGACGCAGTCAATCTGGGTAACAACAGGAACATCGAGTTCAAAACAATCCAGTTTGTCGGTGAATTAAAAGAGGCGCGCGTCGTGACGGTCAAGATAATCAAGTCTGAGACCATCAATAAGTGCCCACACTTTATCTTCGATCCTGACCATTACAAACAGGACGGTACCTGTCTGTGTTTTGACAACGACCATCAAGAACAACTGAGGACGGCGGCGGCGATCCGACACGAAAAATATAAACAGGTCGCTATGAGAAAAAGAATAATCAACGAAGTCTTGAGAGGCAGAAATGACGAAGCGTAAGCGCCTCGAAGGCGTGCCGGTACATGGAGAATTATATACTGAATGGGTAGAACTCCGCAAGCTTCTGGACGAACACGGTCCGGGAGCCTTGCAGGCTGAAATCAGGAAGTCAACAGAACGTATTCAAATAATTATCGAGATACTGCACGAAGAGGGGAAACGATGAATATGAGGAATGAATTGAACGAAAAACAGGCGGTGCTGCCCTTCATTCCTGGACCAGAACACGAATGGTTTGACCGGGCCACCCAGGAAGATGTTGATAACGAATTAACCTGCCGGGAATGCTACGAGCCGATGAACCTGAATGATCCCTTTGTAAAAGTCACGCTGTTTGATTCACCCTTCAATAAAGAGGGCCACGAGGAGGCGTTCCACGTTGAAAACGGCGAGAACGGTTATGACTCCTGTTATGACCGGCTGACAGATACGGGGTGGGCTGACTTCCGGTATTTCGAGTGTCCTGGGTGTCTCCGAATGGTCTGCCGTCAGAACCCCAGGAACGGCTGGCATGTTCAAATCAGGGAGATCGGCGACGAGGACTTTTGCCTCCGTTGCTATGAAGAAGAAGTTTTTGAAAAAGGTATCGACCGGGAAAGTTTTGAAGATGGGAAAATTTCCGGGATGTTTCTGAATGACAGTGACCTTACGGCTGCGGGATTTGTGGAGGTCGATGGGTTTATGAATGTCCATATCACAAGCAAACAAGCCGCAGATTATTACTGTAAAGAGGCGCTAAGACTGATCGATGAAGGGTTTAAGGTTGTCACGAACTACGAGCGTATGGGGATTGGGGGTATTGAAGGGTATGTGTCCATGTGGATTAAAGATAAGAACCTGGAGGGGGCAAAGTCATGTATGAAATAAAAATCACTCAACAATCCAGACTTGAACTTGCAACGGTATCATTGACAGTGGCTGACCTGCGTATTTTGCATCCCGTGACAGTTACAGGATTACCGGAAACGCTATCTCCTCAATTACGGAGCGTGTTGCAGGGATTAGTATGCAGCAGTGTAACGCCACTCAGGGTGGGGTGGATGTTAGAGGATTGTCCTGTTTCCGAATCTGTCATTTATCAGCCTGAACGTACAACGGAGAGAAAAGGAGGAGGTGCTGGCCATGGCCGTTTTAGTTGAAGCGCTTTCTGTAGTGTGTCGAATTGAAACGATTACCGAAAAATATCCCGGTGGTGTGGATCAATATATCCAAGACTGCCCCAACGGGACCCTTTGTAAGGATGACAAAATTGTCCGGGTGGGGTTCATGTCCCCTGATGATGTAAATGCGTTTATCGAGAATCTGGAACGTCTTGGATTTAGGTATGTCACAGATGGGGAGTTCGATGAGATTGCTGTGGTTGATCAGTTCAAGGGAATCAATCTCCCCTGTGCGTGGCTTGAGTTTGGGAATCTGGTGCTCTTCGAGGGGAATGTCAGGGTGTCTATCTGTACGAGCAAAGGGAAAGATCTCGGTGATGTTGTCTTCCCGTGTGGCTGGGACTATGAGACCTCCCTGAGCAAACGAGTTGTAGTTGTGGAATCAGAGGACGCGGACAAGCGCATGACATTTCTTCGCCGCGAAGATGGCGTTGATTTCTATCTGGATACTCTCACCGGCGAAGAAGTGTTCATTGGGCGAACTACAAATAAAAAATCTGCAATAATGGAGGAGACAATGAGTAAGAATAACGGAAACAAAGCGGACAGAGGTGCAGGGATCGTATCAAACCGTGCGAAGTTGGCGGATAACTTCATAGAGAAGATCAAAAAAATGGATATACCCGTGAGACTTATGACCTTGGACGACAAGGAGCGCTGCCCTGTGCAAATGATTACCGGGATGATGAAAGCCAAAGCGTCTGCAACCAGCCCGGATGAGGACCCAAAGGAATATGATGGGGATGATGAATTTTCAAAATCTGAAAGGGCAAAGGAGTTCTTTTGCAGCGGGGATGTCAAGATCGCCAATGGTGATTACCAGGGGGCTCTTGAGGACTTGTCGAAAGCAATCAGCCTGGACCAGCAGAGCAGCCGCTATTACAGTTTCAGGGGTGTGGCATATTACGAGCTGGGCCGTTATGAAGAGGCGATCGCGGATGAGGATAAATCCATAGATATGGACCCATCTCCATCCACTCTTTTCAACCGATCCGAAGCCTACTACAAGACTGGCAGAGACGAAGAGGCTCTCCGGGATCTGCACCATGCCCTGAAACTTGCCTATGAAATATCCAGGAACCACATCCTCATTCCCGATATCCAGAAACTGATCGGCATCATCAAAAATAAGACCATCAGCGGGAAAGATTACTATCAGGCCCCGATAGGATGGGACAAAAACAAAACAAGTAAGGAATTGGATGCACAGTATAAAACACATGATGATGTCGGCCCGGCTCAAGAAGCTAAATCCGTTGATGTAAATCAAGATGGGATCAAGAAAGGTAGATATAATTGCATGCTACCTTTTAGCGACATTCCCTCCGAGCCCCTTGATAAACCATCATCAGAGTATCCCTACCTGGTTGTCCGCCTCATGTCTGGGGTCTACCAGCGTGAGCGAATCTACATTAGACAGGGTGAGGCTGCCGTCTATATCGGCCATGGATCATGTTTTCTGCGACATCCTGACCCGTTTGATGAAGAAGGTATAATTCGGGAAGGTTGTCGAAAACTGCTTTTAGACGGCGTCATGGCAGCCGTATTAAAGACCAGACTAAGGATGTGCGTGGTCTGGGCACCTGATAAGGCCAGCTTTGTCGAGATGGACAAGACGATTAACGAGTCGAACGAACCTCCATCCGGTGGCATTACGCTCCCAAGCAAGGTCGCGTTCGATACACCTATGAAAGCAGAAATCGACAGCGAAACCGGCAATATAAAGGACGTAACATCGCAGCCAAAGCATTAAAGTTGCTGGCTTCTACCGTTTTGAGATAGGTTTCGTGCCGCGCCGAGAAGAGAGTCTCTTGAATAGAGGTTTCAGGCTTTCGTCGTACTTGTCTTACGGAGCCAGCGGGCCGGGGAAAATCCTGACCGAAAAAGGAGAATAACCAAGCTGAGGGAAATGGCTTAGTCTCAAATTAAATAGGAGGTTTAACATGGCTCAAGCAGCGAAATATGTTAATGGAAATCAAGGGGAGCAATACCCTTTTTTCAAAAGTTATCCTTATCTGGCGATTTGTATAATGTCAGGTTTGTGTCACATAAACCTGCTGTCCACGGAAAAAAACAATCCCGAATGGTTCTATAGTCTTGCGCAGGCCCAGGCGGACGCCAACAAGTTCGAGGTCTGTCTCGTGCTGGATGAGTATGCAGGGGTGTACTTTTCATCAAAACAAAAGCCGCATTTCTCGGAACAAATCCCTATGGGAGGGATATTTATGAAAGGCCGGTTGCGGCTGTCTGCAAGTCAGTTGGTCGGAGGGGATTTTTTCCAGCGCATGAAGGACCTTGAGGCCTTTGTTCAAAGCAACTCTCTAAAAAGCGGTTGTCTTTTCGGGGACTTCACGAAGGGAGGTCGGGAGGCCACGCAGGAAGAGCTGATATCTCTTCAGGGCTTCCAGGAAAGCGGACTCCCAAAAGGGATTGTGATCTGTCCGGCCTGTGGAGACTACCGGGGGGAGTGCATCGATCCAAGTCCGATTCAGCGGGGTCTTGTTGTTAGAGTATCCTGCTACTGCGACAATGACAATCTCTGCGCTTACTGCAGTGGAAAACTCTACAAAAGGAAGCTCAATGCGAATTATTACAATACCGAGGACGGGAAAATCTGGCATGTTCCGAGTTTTAGTGGGCTGAGTCATCGTTGTCTCGGGGTGCCAAAGAACATATGAACATGATGTACTCAAAATATAATAGACATTTTCTATTGAGTTTAACGATTTCACACGAAGGAAACGCTGATTTATTCGTCTCAAATTAGGGTAAAAACTCAACAGAAAACTTTATGACAATAGCAGGAGGCACAAAATGAACACGGAACCGTCGGCAACAATCTTGAGTTTTCCTTCTAAAGCTCTCACTAAAAGAGTGAGAAAGTCGGGTGGTAGGGTCAGGAGCGTTGATAGTGTCAAATATTTCAATGCAAAACAGATCAAAATGATCAGGCGCACTGTCAGGGATCAGGCAGAGCTGGACAGTCAGAATGGCAATGTCACAGGCATCCGGGAATGGATGGTGATCGATTTATTGACAAGCACAGGCTTGAGGGTCTCTGAGGCGGCAAATCTGAGGTGCTGCGATTTGAAGATCGGCTACGCAGAGAGCAAAATTTTCATACGGGAGGGGAAAGGACGGGTGTCAGGTCATGTCGTCATCAATGACGCGCTTAAAAAGCATTTAAGAGCGTTTACATCGTGGAAACGTGAGCAGGGTGAACAGACCGGGGAAGACAATTATCTCTTTGTCGGTCAGCGGGGAGAGTGGACAAGTCAGGCGATTCAGCAGATTGTGAAAAAGTATCTCATAAAGCTTGATCTCTATGAGAAGGGAAAGTCGGTTCATGCTCTCAGGCATTCTTATGCAGTGGAGCTTTACTCGAAAGCCAAAGATCTGCGGGCTGTGCAAAAGCAGCTCCGGCATGTATCGATTCAATCAACGCTTGTCTATGCGGACGTGACGGATGAATCTATCGGCAATCAGATCAAAGGGCTCTGGAACTGAACATCGGGGTCTCTATTGACAAGGTTCTGTGGCGGCTGCTGCGCGCTATGGCAATCACGGAAGGGAAGCTAACGGGTGAGCTGTTGGACGCGGCAATTCAGGAATATCTTGATAAGTATGAGAAATGATCGCTGATAAAATCTGGAATCAATCTTATAGACGGGTACCCCCCCCTGTCTTACTCAGATTTGATCGATTTCGGATTGTAGAGTTATGGGCGCGTGAATTATGGGAAACAAAAAGACCGCCGGTATGGTGGCAGTCCTGAAATCAGTTGTACATGTTTCTTCCTGCTACACAACCAGCACACCTCGATAAATATTCAGGATTTCAAGAGAGGATACATGCCTTGTCCAGTTGCCATTTATCATTGACATACATAGACCGTCCGCTTATACTCACCCGCGAACAGGAACCAACCTTATCCCTTTGGCAAACAGTCTAATCCAAGGTGCCCGCCATGAAAGGAAAGTCAGCAATCATTATCCTTATTCCTTACCTCATCCTGCTTGTTTCATGTCTACCCGGCTCTGTGCTGGCCGGAGAGCCGCCCAAGGAGCCCATCCTGCGCATTGAAACGGGGATGCACACGGCGCAGATAACCCGGATCAGCGTGGATCGGGAGAACCGTCTCTTGGCCACGGCATCGGACGACAAGACCGTTCGTCTCTGGGATGCCGGTACGGGAGAATTGATTCGGATCATCAGGCCGCCTGTCGGGGTGGGAAATGAGGGGAAGCTCTATGCCGTGGCCCTCTCTCCAGACGGGAAGACGGTTGCCGCCGGGGGGTGGACGCAATTTAACCAGGGATCATCGGCGGCGCTTGCTAAAGATGGCCTTACCATCTATCTCTTCGACGCCGGGACGGGACAACTCCTCCGGCGGTTGACGGGCCTTCCCAATGCGATCAACCACCTCATCTTCTCCCTGGACGGGCGATATCTCGCTTTCTGTCTGGGGGGAGGTAACGGTATTCGAATCTATCGAACCAGCGATTTTACCCTCGTCGGGGAGGACAAAGACTATGGGTCGCACAGCCTCGGTGCCGACTTTGAACCCGCCGGGGGCCTCGTGACAACGTCTTGGGACGGCTATCTGCGCCGCTATGACCCCCGTTTCCGACTCATCGCCAAAGCGAAGTCCCCGGGTGGAACCCTGCCCTACGCCGTCCAGTTTTCTCCCGACGGAACAAAAATCGCCGTGGGATTTGGCGATACGACGGCGGTGAATGTTCTGGACGGGAAGGATCTCGCATTTCGTTTCGCCCCAAATACCCAGGGGGTGAATGGAACTTTGAACAGCGTCGCCTGGTCAGCTTCCGGCCACCGACTCTACGCCGGGGGAAGGTATATAAAACAGATTGATGGTATATTAAAAAAGCCCATCCGTTCCTGGTCCGACGGGGGCTTGGGGAGCTATACTGACCTCCCTGTAGCAGCGAACAATACGATCATGGACCTCCAGCCCCGGCAGGGCGGAGGTGTCTTCTTCGGAGCACAAGATCCCGCCTTCGGGGCCTTCGACGACAAGGGCAAGACCCTCTACACCCGGAACCCCGTGATCGGTGATTACCGGAGTAATCATGCAGGTTTCCAAGTCTCCCCCGACGGTAATGTGATCCGCTTCGCCTACGAAGTATTCGGCAAATCCCCCGCCGTCTTTTCCCTGACGGAGCGCCGCCTGACCACGGACGTAAGAGTTGCCACCAGCATCGTCCTTGCCGCCCCCCGGACGGAGGCCCCCGGCCTGAAAGTGACGGACTGGGACAGTAATCACTACCCAAAGCTCAACGGCGTTCCCCTGAAGCTTGAGCCCTATGAACATTCCCGCGCCCTCGCCGTCGCCCCGGACGGCCAGACATTCCTGCTCGGGACAGCATGGCGGCTCCGCCTCTTCAACGCCCGGGGCGAGGAAATCTGGCAGGCCCCCGGCCCCGGCGTCGCCTACGCTGTGAACATCTCCGGCGATGGCCGCTTTGCCCTGACCGCCTTCAGCGACGGGACGATCCGCTGGTACAACATGACCGACGGCAAGGAGGTTCTCGCCTACTTCCCACACAAGGATAAAAAACGCTGGGTGGTCTGGACCCCGGAGGGATTCTTTGACAACTCCGAAGGTGGAGCCAAACTTGTCGGTTATCACCTGAACCAGGGCAAAGACAAAGAAGCTATCTTCATTCCGATGGAGAATCTTTATGATGTCTTTTACCGTCCCGATATAGTAGCCACCAAGTTCAAAGGTGAAGACATCTCCCCCCTGATAACTCTGACCGCGATGGAGGCACTGAAGAATCCGCCCCCAGTCGCCGCATTCACTACGAAGGTTGTGGCTACAGATAAATCACACATCAAAGTCTGTTACCGGGTTTCCTCCCAAGGCGGCGGCATCGGGGAGGTGCGGCTCTTTCATAACGCCAAGCTGATCAAATCCGATGGTCATTACCGGGAATACGCCCGGTCAAAGGAGGCGCCCATGCAACTGGCCGCCCTCAACAGCCGGGCGATCCAGGCGGATCAGAAGCGTAGCATTCAGGTGCGTTATAAGGAGAAAAGTATCATCGCCAGCGTTCCTAAAGGGGAGAGCTATGAAGATTGCGCCGACGTCGAGGCCATTGCCGGGGAGAATGAAATCAGCGTTGCCGCCTTCAACAAAGACAATACGGTGCAGGGATTCCTGGAGACCATGACCTTCAGCGCCAACGTCGCCCCCGTTGAACCACGGGTCTATGTCCTCATTGCCGGGATTGATCGTTATCAGGACAAATCGGCGAAGCTGAACTATGCCGTCAAAGACGCCAAAGACATCCATCAACGGATCTCCGCGCAATTGGCGACCTTATTCAAGAAAGATCAGATCCACACGGTGATCCTGACCAACGAGCAGGTAACGAGGAACAAGCTGCTCGCCACCCTCGACGGGCTGGCGAAAGATATCCGCCCGGGGGATTATTTCATCCTCTTTACGGCGGGTCATGGGGTGCTGATCCAAAATCAGTACTATCTTCTGACCCACGACTACCGGGGCGACCTCGACGCTTACTGTATGATCGGCTCAAACGAGATCGTGGAGGCAACGAAGAAGATTAAATCGCTCAACCAGTTGCTGATCTTCGACACTTGCCACGCCGGGGGGATGGACAATATTGTCAGCGGACTCTACGACGCCCGGATGGCAGTGATGGCCAAGAAAATGGGGCTGCACATCTACGCCTCTGCGAGTTCTTTAGAAGGGGCGATGGACGGATACAAGGGCAACGGCCTCTTTACGCATCATCTCCTGAAGGGACTGGATAACAACCGTGAGGCAGATACGAACGAGGACAAACGGGTGAGCATTGTCGAGCTTGGGGCTTACACCAAGGAACAAACCATAGACGTCTCCAGGAAAGCGGGATACCGGCAGACGCCAATGATCATCAATTTCGGGAAGGATAGCCCGTTGTATCTACTGGACAATTAAGGGGTTGGTTGGAAATCTTCTCAGGCCGCGATGCAGCAAGGCAACTTCTTTGGGGCTATGAGCAGATCCCCCAGAAGAGCCTCCATGGAATGGATTTTCCGCTGGTACTGAAGTAGCAGAAAGATGGTGCCGTAAAAAGTTCATCTTTCAACTGGCAATATTCAGTGTTTTTCTCTCATCCATTCCGTTGACTCGGATGTGCAGCCAACGCCGAATATCTCTTTCAATTATACTCCTTCGCTGCTTCCTCTTCTTGCATTTCCTCTGTGGATAATTGCAAGAAGTTGCTCATCCGTTAAATTCTCCAGTTTAATGGGTATAGGACCGCCGTCTTCACCGGTTACTTCATACTTTTCTTTGAACATGCCGAGCTCTTTACCCAACATCTGCAGGGCTGAGAGTTTATCGTGCAACACTACTTCGATGTTAACTTTTTTTATCTCTCCTCCCTCCCTGGACAGGGTTTCCGTTTTCTCTTTCAATGTTTTGATGGCCTTGGATGTTGATGTGGGTAATGTATCAAGTCGATTGATCGTCACGGTACCATCTTCACACACTGTTACATAATCACCGATATCCGCGAATCCGATCACACTTAACTCCCGGAGCACCTTTGCTTTAGTAGCATAAAATCTATTCTGCAGCGCCTTCTCTTCCCTCGATATAGCATCCTGTATCTTGACTTTCGCTAACATTCGAGAAGCCTGTTCATTCGACGACTTTTTTGAATATCCTGCACGAATAGCAGCCTTCACTCCACAATAATCCTTGATGTACTCTTTGACGAACTTGTTCTGCTGCTTTGTCACACCGTACTGATCTATAGTGTAGTTGCGTTTTTTATGTCCACCCTTGGGTTTTCCAGTTCTTGAGGATATCGAATGATCCGTCATTTTTTTACCTCCTTACGCGGTCATATTGATCTTCAACTTATCGTCGATTGTTTCCAGCCTCTTTTTCAAATTCATGGCCTCATCTCTTTTCATGTTCTGGCCATTTCATCAAACCGTGAATATTCGCCATGATAGTAAAGCAGGCATTCGCCGCCACCATTGTACCGGCTCGCTTCTATCCTGACCATCGTTACCGGGTCATAGGCTTCAGTCTGTAATGTCGCGCCTTTCTTGCCGTTGCTGGCCCTTCGCGCCCGGTGAAGAATGATAAGGTGATCGCAATCCGAAAAGATGGAAGATGAATCTTTCAAATCCATTGCCGTCATAATGCTGTCCGCTTGAATCTTTCGTGGCTGTGCAATCAGGATGATAGGAATTTCAAGTTCTTCGGCAAGAAACTTGAAGGATTGAACGGCTAAGCCGATCTCTTGAACCTGGTTATTGATTGACCGGCAAAGGAAATGTAAATGGTCAAAGCACAGCAGTTTAAGGCCATAACGCCGGATAGCGGCTTTCAGGGTTTCAATGATCCCGTCAATCGTCGGTTTCTGATTGCAGTATCCCAGGTAAAGGGGTTTCTGCTTGAAGTCGATCCGCGCCCTTTCGATCTCTGCAATGCCGATTTCTTCTGACGTGTTATGACATTGCATGATTTTTTGAATGATCTTCATCGGCCTCATTTCAAGGCAAAAGAAAAGGGCAGGGATATCTTGAAGCGCGTTATAGGTAATGATCTGCAAGGCAAAGGTTGACTTCCCTATTTTGGGGGGCGCACTCAAAACAATCATCTCCCCCGGCATGAATCCCGTTTTGATTATCCGATCAACATCCGTCCATCCTGTTCTGATCCCGGTCGTCTGGTCCGGTCTTTGCGCTTCCTCTCGATACTTTTTTAGACCATCAGTGAAGGTCATGATCCCGGCAACGTCAAATTGACGCGCTTCTTTTACGAGCGTTTGAAATTCAAACACGTCATGACCGGCCTGGAAATATTCGTTCACGTCCTGACCGTCCGGCAAGGCCACGTTGAAACATCGGTCATATCCTAACCGCCGCGCCGCTTCCCTGGCTCCCTTCTGTCCCGCTTCATCCGGGTCATAACAGAGGATGATTTTCTTGATGGCCTGAAGCTGGTCAATCCATGACGGATCAAATGATCCGGCCCCGGTTGTGGTCCCCACGGCATTCTTTATTCCCTGATCACATAGGGTAAGCGCGTCAATTTCGCCTTCGGTGATAAAGATTTCATCCGGGTGTTTTTCTATGGCGTCACTGTTAAAAAGGCATGACCGGCAATCTTTCACACGCCGAAAGTCTTTTTTTGCCGGGGGTAATGACCTCGATTTGATATTTACCAACTTGCCCTTTTCATAGTGGGGTATAGTCAACCACCGGCCACCATTTCTGTCGATCTGCAAGCCGACATTGAAAGCCTTGGTTGTTTCAAGACTGATCCCTCTGGTTTCTGTGATGTATTTCGAGGCATCCGGGTCAATTAAAAGCCGATCATGGGCTTCTATGACCTTCTTTTCATCCGGTACGATGGAAAAGCCGTCTTTATCAGGAAATGCTTGTTTAACACTCCCCTGTGGCTTCGTGAATGGTCGGTTCATGGTCTTTTGTTCCTGATAGTCGCCATAATGCTTTTTCAGGGTGACAAGATTCCCCCGCTCTTGGCACTTGTGGCAGTAAAAGGTGCCTTCATCCTGATCCAGGTAGAAATGACTTTTCTGATCCCCGCAAAAGGGACAGACCTTCAAGACAATCTGACCGGATTGAATCTTGTATTCAATAAGCCCTTTTTCTCGAAGATATTTTTCAATCTCTGTCATATGATCCTGACCCCCTGGCTTCTGTAGTGCTCATCAAGGGCATGGCTTCCCGTTGACTTCATACCTGGAACTGAAAGGCTGTCCGCTGGTTTGATGTTCCTGATGATCCCCAAAAGATACTTTTCGCCCTTGCCTTGGTCATGGTATCCTTTTTCAATATAGGTGATCATCCCCGCCATGACCGATTCGACCGGGTATCGTTCCCATGATTTCAGAATGGACAGTTTCACGGTGTCGGCAATGCGGTTTGACTTCCTGGTTGATGATATGGCTTGAAATGCCTGCTTGATGGTTTCCTGATCCGGGTAACGATTTATTAGGGCAGAAATATCAGATGAAAAACCGCGCGGGGTTTTTATACATTCTTCTTTTCCTTCTTCCTCTAATTGCCCCTGTTCGTCCGTGGGTCTGCCCTTGTGCCTGCCCTTGTAACTTTTGGAATCTTGATAAGTATCGTAATTTATAACGAAAATAAGTAACCCTATGTATGCCCTTGTAAGGTCTTTGGGTCTGCCCTTGTTCGGCAAGGTTCCGCCAGTCAAGGGTTTCATGAAAATCATGCTCTCTGACTGCAGCCACGAAAGCATGATCCGAATTTCTTTTAAGGTGGGTTTTTTGATCGCCCGATTAAGGCGGTAGGATAGAGCGTCGGCGATTTCGCCGTAGGTGGTTATCAATTCCCCCCGCTTTAGAACATGCCCCTTGAAGGTGTGTCCGTCCCGGAAAACAGCTTTTCCAATAAGCCAAGATAGCAGCCGATAGTATTGAGGCGGTTTTTTCCAGATTGTCGAGTTAAAGACCTTGCGGGACATCAGGAAGTGGCCACCGGGGATCTGATCGGTCATCGTTTCGGCCCTCCCGGTAATTGATAGGCCCGCCAATCATCAAACCGCGCCGCCATGAGCTGTTGAATTTCTGCTTCAGGACATGGCCCAAATCTGATCTGCCCCTTTTCGTCGGCAAGTTCGGCAAGCAGGAGAAAGACATTTGCCACCGCCGGGTCCTGTTTGAAAAGGCGGTTATAATCACGCCGGAAGCGCCGGTTAGGAGTGAAGGCGCTCATAAGTGATCTCCCCTAAGACAACCTTCTTTATTGTCTGCATATTCCCGGTTTAAATCAACCGAAGCACCCCGGCGAGCAGCCCTTTCAAATTCTTCTTGGGTCAATATGAGCAACCCTTCTGCCGTCGATATTTCAATGAAACCGCTTGAATGACGTATAATATTTGACATGGCAGCCTCCTACAAAAGTATCCGTGAGCGGCTTTCAAGCCACCTGACCAAGGATTCACGTTCATAAGCCACCGTATTCCCAAGAATTATTTTCTTCACGGCAGTGGTCTGGTGGAGACAATCCATATTGGCCATCGTACGCCCCGAATAGCCTGTGAGTTCCTTAAACCGGGGATGGGTTCGAGCAACAAAGGGGGGCAGTTCCTTGAGCAAAGCTGATAAATCGGGTTTTTGATTTTCTATCATTTTTCTACCTCCTGCTTCTTTTTGAAACTAAGGTAGTCCAGACGAAAGAATTCCGTAATTGCCTAAAATTGATTTATTTGAGTGGTATTTTTTAGCAGTGTGAGGGGGGCTTTAATGGTCAGGCTTCATCAGGTATTTCATTATGGATGTGATAGCACTCAACAGCTAAGTGGTAGACTTTTTTACCGTGGCGGGCACCAAGAGAACCATTACTCAAGCGGACGCGATTTATATTATCCAATGCTCTTCTAATGTTGGTATTAAGGGTGGAGAGGTTTAATTCTTTTCCATCCAGGATGGTTATCAAGTTACATACGAATCGGAAAAAGGGTCCGTTGGGATTTCCATCTGAACCACTGGGATTGGGGTATCCCGGTTTTTTCCCGAAACAGGCTTCGTATGCTCCTGCAAGGTGGGAAATGAGATTGTTTCGTGCTATATTAGTGCTCCGGCCAGCCTGTCCTGATAGGTCCTTAATGGTGTTTTGCAGCTCTGAATTGAGTTTCTTGACGGCATGGATGGCTTCCTGAAGGCTCGGCGGTGCGTCCATAGAATGGATCATAAGGAAATTCGTTAAGCCTTTTACTGCTGTTTCTTCAAATTCATCGCATAGCTCCTTTAGCCTTTTTACTTCGGCCCGTGCTTCTTGCGATGATACTGGCGGTAATGGTTTGTCTTTTTGTTGCCTGTGCTTTCCCTTCAATTCCACTGTGTGATCGTCGCGTCGTTTCGTCGAAAAGGATAACTGCCATTCCTTTTGAGATAAGTATATATCGCAGATGTTCATGATTTTGTCGTGATGGCAGTCATCAACTCGAAGTTTTGTTAAGGCGGATTCGATATGACTTCGTTGGATGTCTGATAGATAGGGATACTTTTCCATTGTCCTTTCAAATCGTCCTCATAATGTGTTGAGGGACAGCGGGTGATTTGCCCGTTTTCGGTGATCAGCCTATCCTCACGGGAATTATCCTACAGAAACACCTTGTAACCGATGTTCAAAGCCTTCCCCAAGCGCTTCGCCATTTCCTTGCCGATGGGACGCTTGCCGTTTTCCATCATGGAAATGTGGCGCTGCGGGATGCCGGTCAGATCGGACAACTGTTTCTGCGTGATCCCTTCCTTATGCCTCGATCCACGCAGGCAAACCCCTGGCAAATCTTCATCCTTGTATTCGGGAAAGGCTTCCCGCCACGGGACGGAATCGGACGTGTCCACAAACCCCAAGGGCTTCAGGGTTTCAACGGCCTTCGCCATGTTCACAATCGGCCCGATGAACCTCAGTTCAATGGTCTCAATAGGGTGCTTTTTCGTGTGTGCCTGCATACGTTACCTCAATCAGTCTTATTTCCTTGTCTGTGATCTCCCATATTGCCACGTAAGTAGGCTTCCCCCTCCTTATGTGGCAATGGTGACGGTCTTTGCTTAACCGGCTATAGTTTGGCCAGTTTCCTCTTACGGGTCCATGAAGTTCCATGTCCCTGATGAGGTCCGTCAAGCTTTCCCTTGCCGTTGTCGGCAAACGGTCAACCTGCTTCAAGGCCCTCCGAACGATCTCCACTGTCCATGTCATGTTTTTATTTATCCTAATATCATTAATTGATATATTGCAAGGGTTATTTTGTGCCGTTCACCACCTGCCAGGATTCCTTTTTGCCATTCACTGTGAAAGCTTTTTCAAGCGCCGCCGCTCCTTCCCTCAACCTGCTTTCGCTCATTTTCGCATACCTGGCCGTCATGGTTCCCGTGGCATGGCCGAGGCTCCGCTGTGTTAGATACAGGTCGTGGGTGCTTTCATATAAGTGTGTCGCAAAGCTGTGTCTCAGGGTGTGAAAGGTGACTTTCTGCTTTCTGTCTGTAATGCCTTCATTCAGTTTTAAATCATTCACGGTATCGGCAAAAACGTTTGATGCTTGCGCCTTTATACCTTCCTTCCCGGATCTCTTCGGGAATATAAGTTCGTCTGGTCGGCCCTGCTTCCGGGTTTTCAGCATGGCCTTTGCTCGCTCCGTCAAGTAAGCAGTTCTTGACCCGGCCTTTGCGTTCAGGATTGCCAGGGTTCCTGCTTCCCCATTCACACAAGACCAGGTCAAGGCGGCAAGCTCTCCGAAACGTAAGCCAGCATGAAGGCTCAACAATGTCATATCGTGTAGGTTCTTACTCTTTACTGCCAGCGCCGCCAGCAGGGTTTCCGACTCGCTAATGCTGAGATATCGCAGCTTCATATTGTCCAGCTTCGGCCAGCGGACGCCTTTGGTGGGTGGGGCGCCTGTATAAAGCCCAAGGTTCCGGGCCGTGTTAAAAACCTGTCTTATTATTTGAAGGACATACTGGATCGTTCGGTCAGACTTCTTTTTGTCGGTCATGTCCTTTTTTATACGTTCAAGATGGAAGGGTGCTATTTTGCTAAAAGGAAGGTCTCCTATTGTGTCGGCCAGGTGGAGACGATAAAGCATTTCTTCAATGGTGTAGGTTTTTGCTTTTTTGTCCAGTTTGCATTGCGGAAGGTAGGTTTTTGTCATAAAATCGCCAAAGGTGACGTTTTCTTTTTTCTCACGTTCCTTCTCCACAGCTTCCGCCTCCTCTTTTTCCTCTGCAATGGTTCTGCTTTCCTTTGGTGACTTCGGCCCCGCGCCCGTCTTGACATTGCCCTTGTATTGCCTAAGTAACTTCAAACAGTAATCCGTAAAACCAATTTCAGGTTCTTTTTTGCGGATCGCCTCCGGTATCCCGTCTGACATCCAACCGACACCATAGGTGTAAAGTTTCTTGTCAACCCGGAAACGGATCGAATAATAACGATCCCGCTGCTTGCCGTGCTTCCGGGTTTGATGTTCATAATATCGAAGCCCCGTGTGCGCCGATTTGATCCATTTAATTGCCATAAGATTCGTCTCCTTATGAAATAAAGTGGTAAAATAGTGGTAAACTCATAAATCCAAGACAATCGCTCAGGGTTATAATCAGTCCGTTTTCTTTTTACCACTCCTTTGCCACTTTTGCCCTTGAAATTGATTGATTCTTTATGATGCCTTGTGAAGTAAGATAACGCCAACTTGCTCATTTGTCAAGGGATTTTTTATGGATTATGAAAGGTCGTGAAAGTGGAAAAATATGACTCTTAATCAGTAGGTTGCCGGTTCGATCCCGGCAGGGCTCACCAAATTTCA
>JBAWYD010000027.1:0-23611 GCA_037143735.1 Deltaproteobacteria bacterium | reverse complement strand
CTGCTGGGATATGTGCGAAGAAATTCCGGGTTTGTATATTCAGGGGAAGAGCGTTTGACGTAGGGAGCGGGTTGTTTCTTGAGGTAAAGTGAAAAATAAACAAGGATTTGATAGGTACTTTTAAATGAAAAAAACACAAGGGAAGATTTTGGCCGTCAACATTTCTCAGAAAAAGGGTGAAAAAAAACAGAATATCCCCTGCGGTCTGTTTCTGGAAGATATTGGTCTTGATGGCGACGCCCATGCGGAGAGCGGTATCCGGCAGGTCAGCCTCCTTGCGAAAGAAAGCATCGAGAAAATCAGGGCAAAGGGTCTTGACGTGCAATATGGAGATTTTGCAGAAAATCTGACCACGGAAGGCATCGATCTGCCTGCTCTTCCCATCGGCACACGGTTAAAGGTCGGGGACAAAGTCCTCCTGGAAGTCACACAGATCGGCAAGGTCTGTCACACCCGGTGCAACATCTTTTACACCGTGGGCGACTGTGTCATGCCCCGTGAAGGGATTTTTGCAAAAGTATTAGTCGGCGGTGAAGTGCAGGTAGATGATCGGATAGAAATTGCCGGGTAAATATCGCCTTTTTTGAAGTTGAGATTTGCGTCCAAAGCGATCCGTACGAGTGATTGATTAGCCTGTAATTGCAATGTATTCGTCATCTCGCAATCCAGGTACAAGCGTCAAAATGGTCACCTGAAAATTTGTAGTGCGAAAACACAAGATTTAGTCATTGCAACAGATGAATTACCCCCAATTCTTATAGATCAGAAAGTTTGGTTAAGTCTTGGGAAGATGATAGACAATTTTGTACTTATTTATATAAGTTAACACCAAAATGTTTCAAATAGAAATGGCTATTATTGGCATATCTTTAATAAAAACAATAACTTACAAATTAATTTAAAGATGGAATGAATTTTGAGTATACAGACCTAAATTAAAACATGAAGGAGGAAAGAAATGATCGGTAGAAAAAAAATAAGAATCGGATGGTTGGTTTCATTTGCGGCGGTCGTATCCCTGATGTTGATTATCTCCTGTGCGGCGTTACAGCAAAAAGGATACCACGGTATCTTTATGAAGGGGAGCATTATCGAAACCTCCGATACGGGTGTTTATCTGTGCATCGGTAAAAAGGACGGTGCTTCCGTCGGACAGGAACTTGATGTTTACAGAATCACCACGACCTCCGGGGCAAAGGGGATTCCTGCATTTAAAAGGGAGCTTACGGGAAAAATAAAAATCGCGGAAATCATGGATGAGCATTTCGCAAAAGCGGCGGTTATTTCTGGCACAGCGGAAAAGCACTCCATTGTGGAACTCGAAACACGATGAATTTGCAATCACGGATGTTAAAGGTTTCTATCAGAAATAGAGACGTGTATAAAATGAAGAACAAAGGACCGGCTTTGGTCACATCGCCCAAGGGGGGGCTTTTAGTGGCTAAGCGCCGCTTCCGGGAAGGGGGATATTCGTTTATGTAACTATCCGTAAACGATCATCATCAAGAGTATAAGAACCCGCTGACCGGAGAAATGAAGAGGCCAGTGGGTTTTTTATTATCAGCAGTAAAAAATTAAAAAACAGGAGGAAAAGAAAATGACAAAAAGAAGATTAGAAACATTGGCACTTCCGGACTTGAAATCGCCGCAATTCCCCCGGAACAGCTTCTGGCAGGACGGGGCTGGTAGCCGGATTCTCAGGAAACATGAACTATCATTCATATTCATTATAGAAACAGGGAAACTATAATAAAAATGAATTTGACTTATTCTAAAATATTATATAGTTGGTCACGTGAAGCAAAATTCGTAATGGAGGAGGAATGATAATAATGAGTACAAAGATTGAACCCCTTGTTAACGATGGCTACGCCGGTGAACCGGCAAAACGGGCCCTTCAATATATTCAGTCGCAGCGGGAACAGGGAGGAGCCGTTGTCGGCGTATACTGTAGTTATGCACCATTAGAACTCATCCGGGCCATGGGCGGCGTTCCTGCTGTGCTGTGCGCTTTTGCCAATAAAACGGTGGAAGCGGCGGAAGTTGTCCTTCCTGCCAATCTTTGTCCTTTGATCAAGTCAAGTTATGGCTTTATTATTACCGACACGTGCCCGTTTTTCGCGCTGTCTAATGCAGTTATCGCGGAAACGACCTGCGACGGCAAAAAAAAGATGTTCGAACTCATCTCAACTTACCGGCCGATGTTTGTCATGGACCTCCCCCAGTTGCCCGACCAAAAGGAGTCGCAAGAAAACTGGACGGTTATGACTAAAAAGCTGCGTACCTTTCTGGAGGCTACCTTTAACAGAAAAATCACTGATGAAAGTGCAGAGGCAGAGATCAAGGATACGAACATGAAAAATGACATGATGAATAGAATCTTTGATTTTGCAGCTTTAAAACCTTCCGTAATTAGCTGGAACGAACTCTACGATCTCACTTTCCTTGCTATTCCCGCCCGCGGAGGTGATATCTTCCCGCTTCTGGAAGAAACCATTAAGAAACTGGAGGCAAGAGTCAATGAGGGTGTTTTCTTCGGTAAAGTCGATTCTCCAAGGGTGCTTATCACCGGATGCCCTGTGGGGGGCGATGCCACAAAGGTATTCCGGATTATCGAGGAGGCAGGCGGGGTGATGGTCGCCGTGGATAATTGCACGGGCATGAAACTTTTCATGGATCGCATCGAGGAGGATACGGATGATCCCCTTGCCGCAATCGCGCGCCGGTACCTGAAAATCCACTGTTCCTGCATGACGCCGAATACCCGGCGACTCACCGAGCTGGATAAAATGATTAGCCGGTTTAAGCCGGACGTGATCGTTGATGTTATCCTCCATGCCTGTCATTCTTATAACGTGGAGTCCTACAAAATCAAAGAGCACGCAAAAAAAGTACACGGTCTGCCATATTTGAAGATTGAAACCGATTATTCTCAAGGGGATGTGGAGCAGATCCGCACAAGAGTGGAATCACTTTTTGACAGCATCTGATATTATTATGGTCTTAACTGTAGATGGATAGGCAAAAATGATCAGCGCAGGCATTGATATCGGTTCGCGGACGATCAAGCTGGCCGTTGTCGAAAACGGCAATGTCATCCTCACCCGAATAAAAGCAAATTCATACAATCCCCTGGAAGTCTGCGGGGAAATCCTCGAAGACGTGAAATACGACGCCATCACGGAGATTAAGGCTTTCGCCATCGGGGTAAGAAAGGTCTGTCCCGAGTGCCGAACCATCCTTGACATCGGGGGGCAGGATACAAAGGCAATATCCCTTAATGATACGGGTGGTATCGATAAATTTGAAATGAATGACAAGTGTGCCGCCGGAACGGGCAAATTTCTCGAGATCATGGCCACCGCTCTTGGGTTTACCCTGCAAGAATTCATCGAAGCCGGCCTGTCTGCTGAAAAAAGCACGGCCATAAACAATATGTGTACCGTTTTTGCGGAATCGGAAGTGATTTCCATGGTCGCTCGGGGCCATAACAGGGCTGCCATCGCAAGGGGGATTCATGAAACGATATGCCGGCGCTCAGTCGCAATGCTGAAAAAGGTTGATATTATAGGAAAAGTTGCCTTTGTTGGAGGTGTTGCCATGAACTCCTGTTTTTCCAATATCCTGCGGCAGGAGATAGGCCCGGCTCTCTTCGTTCCGGAAGATCCTCAGACGGTGGGAGCCTTGGGCTGCGCGTATATAAAGACTACGAAGGAATCGTAATAGGGGAAAATTTTGGAAACACAAACCTCATCACCCTCTGTTATGAAGCAACTGCCCATTCGCCCATCTCTTTGGGAGGTTATGACGCACGTATTGGAGACGTGTACGGATTGCGGTCTCTGCCGCGATGAGTGTGGTTTCCTCGAAAAATACGGCACGCCGAAAGAAATAGCGGATAGCTACGACCCCGGAACGAAAGACGGACAGGTAATGCCCTTTGAGTGCAGCCTGTGCAGACTCTGTAATGCTGTCTGCCCTCATGGTGTAAATCCTTCCGGGTTGTTTCTGGAAATGCGCCGGGAGGCGGTGGAACGCAATACCAGTTCCTTTACCGAATACAATACGCTCCTGGCGTACGAACAACGGGGGATGTCGAAACGGTTCACCTGGTATGGGCTTCCCGAAGGGTGCCGGACTGTCCTTTTCCCCGGATGTGCCCTTCCGGGGACGCGCCCCGGCAGAACAATTGAGCTTTACGATACCCTCCGGAAGCAGGAATCCACCGTCGGCATCGTCTTGGACTGTTGCGGAAAAATTTCCCACGACCTGGGTCGTGAAACGCTTTTTAGGGACATGTTCGAGGAAATGACTGCCTATCTCCTGGACAGGGGCATCCGGGAGGTTCTGGTCGTCTGTCCCAATTGCCATGACATCTTCAGCAGATACGGTGCCGGCCTGAATATCCGTACGGTCTATGAATCGTTGCCGAAGAGTATTGTTTCCGGTGCCTTGAAAAGCCATGATATCGTGATTCATGACCCGTGCGGCGTACGGTTTCATAAAGACGCCCATGCTGCAGTGCGCCGTCTGGTCGGCATGACGGGCGTCGCCTCCCGGGAAATGAACCATTCAGCGGAACGAACGCTTTGCTGTGGAAGTGGGGCGGGCGTGAATGTCCTGTCGCCCGAACTGGCAGACCGATGGTTGAAACGCACCTGGAAGGAAGCGGGAGATCGCCGGATCGTCACCTACTGCTGCGGCTGCGCTGGACGCCTGAACGGACGGGTTCCCGCTGTGCATGTCCTCGATGTCCTGACTGAACCGGAGGTAGCCCTGGCAGGGAAAAGCAAAGTCTCCGGGGCGCCTTTCACCTACCTTAACCGGCTCCGCATCAAGAATTACTTTAAAAAGAAGATAGACACATCCGCTTCCCGGGAGAGAACCTATAAGGCGTCGGAAGGGAAGAAGAAAGGGTGGATCCGTCGTCTGGCGATTCTGGCCGTCCTTATAGCCGCCATTGTTGCCGTTCGAATGACGGGGGCCACCCGCTATCTCGATCAGGAAGCCCTCCGCCAACTGATTGCAGGTTACGGAATGCTGGCTCCCCTCGTCTACATGTTCATTTATGCCCTTGCGCCGGCTCTGCTTTTGCCGGGTCTTCCCATTACCATCGCCGGGGGGATTCTATTCGGGCCTTTCTGGGGGGTGATCTACACCATCACCAGCTCGACGATGGGCGCATGCATCGCCTTTCTCGTCTCGCGTTACGTGGCCAGGGGCTGGGTCGAGGGGAAGCTCCGGAGCCCCCGGTGGCGACGCCTCGACGAGGGGGTCGAAAAACACGGATGGAAGGTGGTGGCCTTCACCCGCCTCATTCCCCTTTTTCCGTTTAACCTCCTGAACTACGCCTTCGGGATGACGAAAATCGGTTTCTGGCCTTACGCAGCGACGACCTTCATCTGCATGCTCCCGGCCTGCATCGCCTTTATCGTGTTTTCCAGCTCCCTTTTGGATCTGGCCCGGGGAAAGATTTCAGCCACGCTGATCATCGGGATCGCCCTTATTGTTCTGGTGTCCCTGATTCCACTTTTTTACAGGCGTTACCAGAAGAAGAAAGGCGTAGGGGACCCCCTATGACATTATATATTTTATAAACTTACAGAATGAGGAGGTAAATCGTATGAAGAAATTAGTTGCCATATTCAGCGTTATGATTCTGTCCTGGTGTATTTTCACCCCCGGAACTGTGCTCGGAAAAGCAGATCCGAAAAAGAGGGTCGCCCTGACAAAAGATAACCCTATTCGCGTCAATATGAAAGAGAAGAGCGTTACGGTTCTGGCTGAGGTAAACGGTAAATATCTTGTACAGCCAACCAGACACGGAGTTGTTTTTTCCGGGGGAAAGTTTGGCGACAAATCCGTGTTTAAAAGCTTCGTGTCGCCCAAGGACTTTTATCAGGGTTTGATAAAAATCGGGTCAAAACCGGGAGAAAACATGACCATGGAGAACAAGGAAAAAACCTTTGTTCAGGGGGATCTTCTCGATGTGACGGTGAGTTGGGACGGCGCCGGGAAGGCGTCATACAAGTTGGACGAAGTGATCGTCGACAGCAACAAAAAACCGTTCCAGGTACGTTTTGGCGGCAACCTGAAAAATGCTCTTAAGTTAAACACCGGCTGCCTGCTCTGCCTTGACAGTTGTCCCGTGGGCATTACCAGCAACGCCTCCTATACCCATGGGGCCGTGGAAAAACGAAATGAAGTGACATTCAAAGGCAACCAGAGCGTACTCCCACCGGACGGTACGCTGGTTGTGATCAAAGTGAAAGTTAAGAAGTGAGATATTTCTGCAATTCTTGCCAGACCCGGTACGGAATGGGGGGCATATTCTCCAATTGCTTAAAAGGAGGTCTCATCGGCATGACCCTGGGTTTTCTTCTCGGCCTGCTATCGGCTTCCTGGGTCTGGCTTGAAATGCGCATAAATACGGGATTGATGATCCCATCCGTGACGCTTGTCTGTCTGGCAATAGCGGCATGGAAAGGAAACATTTTCAACCACAGAATTTTTCTTTTTTCCCAGATACTTCTGATGATCGCGTTTGTCTTACTTTATGGGTTTGATCCTGTTGCTTTACGTGTCGTTCCGGCCTGCCTTTTCCGAGAGGGATATCAGATGATGAACATGCCCCTGGATACTGCCAATAGCATCCTCGTCGCCATTCTGATCGGCGGAAACGCTTTTGTGTTTAGAAAGGTGGCCATAAAAAAATAGGTCCATATCTTTTCGTTCCGGGAAAAAATCAAAAAAATAAAAGTTTTTCTTGACAAATTTTTTTTGTTATAATATCTACCATTTCAATAGAAATGATAGTGTATAATTATCTGCAATGATATTGCACTGTTATTTGAAAGATGGCCTTGTGGAGTTTATTTATGAAAGATCAGTTTTTTATGCCGGGAATCGGTCCTCAAGAAAATATTAATACAAACATGTGTCGCATGGCCATGTGTTGTCCTATGGATAAGCGCTGCTTCCGGGGAGGGGGATATCCGTTTATGTAATGGTCTGTAAACAGATATTGTCAAGATAATCTAAACCCGCTGCCCGGAGAAAATTAAATCAGGGCAGCGGGTTTTTTATACATTCAACAAAATGAAAAGGAGAATGATTATGACAAAGAAAAAGACAAGGAATACTGTGACATACCGGTCAGAAAATTCCGGGCTGGAAAAGGGCAAGCGGAGATTTTTCAGCATTGCCGGAATCGCCTTCATCCTGCTTGTGGCGTTTACGGTTGTAATCGCTGCGGCGCTGCCCGCATCCGCCGGCTCAGCCGTAAATTTGCTTAATGTTTCTTACGATCCCACCCGCGAACTCTATCAGGATTTTAATAAGGCCTTTGGCAGTTACTGGCAAAAAAAAACCGGGCAAAATGTAGTAATCAAACAGTCACACGGCGGCTCAGGGAAGCAGGCGCGTTCGGTCATTGACGGACTGGAGGCGGATGTCCTCACCCTGGCGCTGGCATATGATATCGATGCTGTTCAGGAGAAGGGATTGATTAAACCGGGCTGGCAAAAAAGACTGCCCCGTAACAGCGCTCCTTATACATCCACTATCGTCTTTCTGGTCCGCAAGGGAAATCCGAAAAATATCAGGGACTGGAACGATCTGGTCAAACCGGGGATCTCTGTGATTACCCCGAACCCCAAGACATCAGGCGGCGCCCGCTGGAATTATCTGGCGGCGTGGGGATATGCCCTCAGGCAGAAGAATGGCAATGAGGCTTCAGCAAGGGAGTTCGTAAGACAACTCTTCAAAAACGTTCCGGTTCTTGATTCGGGTGCCCGCGGATCTACAACCACTTTTGTTCAGCGCGGAATCGGTGATGTGCTCCTGGCATGGGAGAATGAGGCTTTTCTTGCGATCAGTGAACTGGGTCCCGGCAAAGTAGAGATTGTGACCCCATCTGTAAGCATATTGGCCGAACCGCCGGTTACAGTGGTGGATAAAGTCGCGGATAAGCATGGCACCCGAACTGTCGCCGAGGCATACCTGAAATATCTCTACAGTGACGAAGGGCAGAATATCATTGCCAGGCACCATTACCGGCCGATAAACAAGAAGATCGCCGCTTCCGCCTCACGGCTTCCTAAATTGAAGCTCTTTACGATCGATCAGGTCTTCGGTGGCTGGCGGAAAGTACAAAAGCCCCATTTTGGCGATGGCGGTGTCTTTGACCAGATATATACGAAACAATGATGGAGTAAACCAGGGTCTGCCATGTATATTTCGTTTAAAAAAAAGAATGTTCTTCCCGGGTTCGGACTGACGCTCGGCTACGCCGTCTTCTATCTCAGCCTGATCGTGCTGATTCCACTTTCCGCGCTGATTTTCAACACCGTCGGTATGACATGGGAAGAATTTACGGCAACAGTAACGTCGCCACGCGTCATGGCTTCCTACCGTGTAACCTTTGGGGCGGCTCTTATCGCCTCGCTTGTCAATGCCTTTTTCGGCAGCCTGGTGGCCTGGGTGCTGGTCAGATACCGGTTTCCAGGCAGGCGGATCATTGATGCCCTGATTGATCTTCCCTTCGCTTTGCCGACAGCCGTGGTCGGCATAACACTGGCCACGGTCTATTCGGCAAACGGCTGGATCGGATCATTTTTAGAGCCCCGGGGCATTAAAGTCGCCTTCACACCAATGGGTATCGTTCTGGCCATGATCGTTATCGGACTTCCCTTTGTGGTAAGGACGCTACAGCCCGTGATTGACGATATAGGGGCCGAAACTGAGGAGGCAGCCGTCTGCCTGGGGGCAAACCGCTGGCAGACGTTCCGTCATGTCTTGTTGCCGGTTATGCTTCCTTCGGTTCTTACGGGCTTTGCCCTCGCCTTTGCCCGGTCGGTAGGGGAATACGGTTCGATAATCTTCATTGCCGGCAACATGCCGATGGTTTCGGAAATTACGTCTCTTTTGATTATAACGAAACTGGAGCAGTTCGATTACGCTGGCGCTACCGCCATCGCATCGGTCATGCTCGCTGCCTCGTTCGTCATGCTCCTGATTATTAACCTGCTCCAGCACTGGAGCAGAAAATATGCGGATACATGAGAAACAAAGATGCCTGATACACCACGACGAAATATGCACAAAGATATTACGGAACCGGCCCCCGTCCGCTGGCTGCTGACCGGACTGGCGATTCTTTTCCTTGGCCTTTTTATTTTTATACCGCTATTGGCGGTATTTACCCAGGCGCTGGAAAAGGGGTACGCTGTCTATCTTGCATCGCTTGGCGAACCGGATACACTGGCGTCTATCCGCCTTACCCTGATAACTGCGGCCATCGCTGTGCCATTGAACCTGGTCTTTGGTTTGGCCGCAGCCTGGGCCATTACAAAATTCCGTTTTCCGGGAAAAAACTTTCTCATAACCATGATCGATCTGCCTTTCTCCGTATCTCCGGTTATTTCGGGATTGATCTTCGTGCTCATCTTCGGGCTGCAGGGATGGTTAGGGCCATGGCTTGATGAGCATAATATAAAGATCATCTTTGCCGTGCCGGGTATTATTCTGGCTACAATTTTTGTCACTTTCCCGTTTGTGGCCCGCGAATTGATCCCGCTTATGGAGACACAGGGAAGGGAAGAGGAGGAGACTGCCCTGGTTCTCGGCGCAAATGGTTTGCAGAGCTTTTTCAGGGTTACCCTCCCCAACATCAGGTGGGGTATCATATACGGGGTCATCATCTGCAACGCCAGGGCTATGGGTGAATTTGGCGCCGTATCCGTTGTGTCAGGGCATATCAGGGGAGCGACCAATACTATCCCTCTTCAAGTGGAGATACTTTACAATGAGTACAATTTTACGGCGGCATTTGCCGTGGCCTCGCTGCTGGCCATGCTGGCGCTGGTTACCCTGGTGGTGAAAAGTCTGGTGGAATGGAAAATACGGGAACAGATGGTATATGAGGAATAAAAGGCGGCAACAATGAGCATCGAAATAAATAACATCAGCAAACAATTCGGCAATTTCATCGCCCTGAAGGAAGTGAGCCTGCAGATATCATCCGGTGAACTGGTGGCGCTGCTCGGTCCTTCCGGTTCCGGCAAAACGACGCTTCTGCGCATTATCTCAGGACTTGAGACGGCTGATGCAGGAACGATACATATCAATGGCGTGGATACCACCGGCCATCATGTAAGGGAGCGTAAGGTCGGTTTCGTCTTTCAGCACTATGCGTTATTCCGGCACATGACAGTCTTTGAAAACGTGGCCTTTGGACTGCGGGTGAAACCACACCGAACGCGTCCGTCTAAAGCCGAGATACGGGAGAGGGTGGCGGGTCTCTTGAAGCTGGTACAGCTGGAAGCGCTGTCGAACCGCTATCCGTTTCAATTATCCGGCGGACAGCGCCAGCGGATAGCCCTGGCGCGGGCGCTGGCTGTGGAACCGGAGATACTTCTTTTGGATGAGCCCTTCGGAGCCTTGGATGCGCAGGTCCGGGCGGAGCTGCGCCGCTGGCTGCGCCGTCTCCATGATGAGATTCATGTGACAAGCGTTTTCGTAACCCATGACCAGGAGGAAGCCCTTGAGGTGGCGGACCGTATTGTGGTGATGAACAAAGGAAAAGTTGAGCAGGTGGGAACGCCGGCGGAAGTTTACGACAACCCGGCCAATCCGTTTGTCCTGAACTTCCTCGGGAACGTCAACCTGTTTCGCGGCCGCGTGCACAAGGGGCTGGTAAACCTGGGCGGCATTAACCTGACCGCGCCCGAACACTCCTCGGCTGACGACACACCGGCCGTTGCTTATGTCCGTTCCCATGACCTTGTTATAGAACGGGAAATTTCCGACAATGGGAGCATCGCGGCGGAAATAAAGCATATTCATGCTGTGGGGCCTGTCGTGCGCGTAACACTGACGCTGAACGGGAACCACGGGGACGTGGAAGCAGAATTGACGCGGGATACATTTCAAAATCT
The DNA here is from genome assembly GCA_037143735.1 of Deltaproteobacteria bacterium. Lineage (GTDB taxonomy): Bacteria > Desulfobacterota > Syntrophia > Syntrophales > UBA2185 > JAPLJQ01. Next base: position 12,674 of record JBAWYD010000027.1, on the reverse strand, counting down.
TGCCCTGGAAAGAGGCGAGATGGTTTTCGTCAGACCCCGCAATGTCAGGGTCTTTGTGGAGGATTACCAGATATGACAAGGCAATCAATTGAATTAACGGGAGGAGGGATCAAATATGAAACTGATAATTAACGGGAATCAGGAAGAAGTCGCCGGTGAATTGACCATCCAGGAGCTTCTTGTCGTAAGGGATGTAGAAGCCCCGGACATGGTCTCCGTGGAACTGAATGGGGAGATCCTTAAAAGGAGCGATTTCCCTGAGATGAGGGTCAGAGAAAACGATACCATAGAGTTCCTTTATTTCATGGGGGGCGGTTGGGTTTCATGAAAAGTCCGGGGTTCACAACAAGGGCCGTTCACGAGCCGGGTACGAAAAAGGATGTCCACCGCGCCCTGCAATTCCCTATATACGCCGGCGTGGCATACGATTTCGAGACCGCCGAAACAATGGCCGATACTTATGCGGGCAGGAGGGCCGCCTATGCCTATGCGCGCATAGCGAATCCGACCGTTGATGCCTTTGAAAAGAAAATGACCGCCCTGGAAAAGGGCTTGGCAACAGTAGCTGTTTCTTCGGGCATGTCGGCCATATCTACGGCATTAATCAACCTGCTTGCCGAGGGAGATAATATTGTTGCCGCATCGACCCTGTTTGGAGGAACGTATTCCCTGATTAAAAATGTGTTCCGCCCCATAGGGGTGAATGTTCGTTTTGTACCGGTAAACCATCTTAAAGCCGTGGAAGCAGCCATAGACAGGCGTACCAGGGTATTGTTCCTGGAGACTATTTCCAATCCCTGTACTGTTGTCCCCGACTTTGCGGGTATTTCCGGAATCGCCCGCAGGCATAATGCCGTTGTGATTGCGGACAGCACAGTTACAACGCCATATCTCTTCAAGGCCGGGGAGTTCGGCGTAAACATAGTGATTCACTCGACGACAAAATACATCTCGGGCGGAGCAACAAGTATGGGCGGGGCTATTGTCGACTTGGGAAATTTTGACTGGTCATCAGTTCCGGCGCTTGCGGATTATCACAGGGTTAAGGAGATGGCCTTCATTGCACGATTGAGAAAAGAGGTGTACCGGGAAACCGGGAGCTGTTTGTCTCCTCATAACGCCTACCTCCAGAGCCTGGGTCTGGAAACGCTTGCCCTGCGTATGGATAAGGTATGCCGGAACGCACAGGCAGTAGCCGAATTTCTGGCGGCGCAGATCTCCGTTAAGTCTGTGATCTATCCGGGGCTTCCTTCCTCGCCTTTCCATGAACTTGCCCTGAAACAGTTCAACGGTATGTGCGGGGGAATACTGGCATTTAAGCTTTCCGACAAGGCTGCCTGCTTCCGGTTCTTAAATAAGATAGCCCTTATTAGGCGGGCGTCAAACCTGGGAGACAATAAAACCCTGGCGCTGCATCCGGCATCGACGCTCTTTGCAGGTTTTACCGGAGAGGAGATGAAAGCCCTGGGGGTGGATGATACGTTTATCCGCCTTTCCTTGGGCATAGAGGATGTAGATGATATCATAGCGGATATCCGGCAGGCATTAGGAGGGATATGAACGAAGATCAAATTGAACGGTACAGCAGAAACATCATCCTGAAGGAAATTGGCGGGAAGGGACAGAAACGCCTTCTTCGGTCAAAGATCCTTATCATCGGCGCCGGCGGGCTAGGTTCTCCTGCCGCCCTTTATCTGGCGGCGGCCGGAGCGGGGACGATCGGCATTGCCGACGGAGACCGGGTGGACTTGAGCAACCTCCAGCGGCAGGTCATACACTTTACGGATGATGTGGGAATTTTCAAGGCGGATTCTGCAAAAGAAAAGATAAACCGCCTCAACCCCGATGTAAAGGTGATGATCCATAGAGAAATGGTATTTGCGTCCAATATACGGGAGATCATGGCCGATTATGATTTCATCATAGACGGCACGGACAATTTTCCGGCAAAGTTCCTGATCAATGATGCCTGCGTTCTTATCGGGAAACCCTATTCACATGCCGGTATATTGAGGTTCAACGGTCAGACAATAACCGTGCTGCCCGGAAAGAGTGCCTGTTACCGCTGTTTGTTTGTCGCCCCGCCGCCGGCCGGCGCTGTCCCCACGTGCAGCGAGGCGGGTGTCCTTGGCGGCATGGCAGGCGTCATCGGCGCTATCCAGGCGGTGGAAGCATTGAAGTATGTCCTGGGGTTGGGAGAACCACTGACCGACCGTCTCCTGGTGTTTGAGGCGCTGTCCATGCGCTTCCGCGAGGTGAAGGTAAAGAAGAATCCTGCGTGCCCGGTATGCGGTGAAAACCCGACCATTACATCGCTTGTCGATTATGAACAAAAGGCGTGTGAGTTAAGAAAATGATTATACAACGAGATATCGTAGAACATATTTTCGCCCAAGCGGAGCAGGAAGCCCCGGTCGAAGCATGCGGTTATCTGGCGGGCAAGGATGGGCGCGTTACCCGCCATTACCCGATGACCAATATAGATGGAAGCGAAGACCACTTCTCTTTAGACCCACAGGAGCAGTTTGCCGTCCAGAGGGCCGCAAGACAGGAAGGACAACGAATTATCGGGGTATATCACAGCCATCCCGCTTCGCCGGCAAGGCCGTCCGCCGAAGATATCAGGCTGGCGTATGACCCGGCAATGGTTTATGTTATTATTTCTCTCATGAACGGTATAAAAACCATAAAAGGATTCCGGATCAAGGAGGGGGGAGTTGAGGAGGAACCATTAATTATCGAGGAGAAACACCAATGAAGGATGAGGAATTTGATCTGGCGGCCCTGAAAAAGGTCGGCATGATCCAGCAGAAGCAGAAAGAATATTTTGCCATGCGGCTCCATGCTGTGGGCGGCGATTTTACCTCCGGGCAGATGCAGAAGGTTGCCGAAGTTGCGGAAAAATTTGGCAGAGGACAGCTCCATCTTTCCACAAGGCAGGGGATCGAGATACACTTCGTGCATCATTCCGATCTGGAGCCGGCGAGGAAAGAGCTGGAAGCGGCGGGAGTGACTATGGGGGCGTGCGGCCCCCGGATCAGGATTATTGTCGCCTGCCCGGGCGCGCTGACGTGCAGGTGGGGCATCATCGATACAAAGGAAATAGCCCACGACCTGGATCGTACATATTTCCGGCAGGAAACGCCCCACAAATTTAAAATGGCCGTCACCGGCTGCCCGCATAACTGCGCCAAGCCGACGGAGAACGATATTGGCGTCATGGGCGGGATTATCCCCGGATGGGACAAATCGGCGTGCAGCGATTGCGGGCTTTGCCTGAACATCTGCCCTACCTCGGCCATAGAGAAAAGAGATGGTGAATATATTCTAAATAATTCGAGGTGCATCAATTGCAGCATCTGTACCGCCAGTTGCCCTACCGGATCATGGACAGTCCTCCAGTCGGGATATATTCTCTGGATCGGCGGGACCATGGGCAAGATCCCCCGGTTGGCCAGCAGGTTCGCCGGGCTGATCGCGTCCAAAGCGGAGCTTTATGAACTTATCGACAGAACCGTTCTATACTACCGGCGCTATGGCCGGAAAAAGGAACGGTTCGGGCACATGATCGACCGGTTTGGTACAGAGAAAGTAATAAAGGAGATATTACATGGGGAATGACATAAAAAAAAGAATAGACCTGCACGGGGTCGCCTGCCCCATGAACTTCGTAAAAACGAAGCTTGCCCTTGAGGAACTGGAGGAGGGAGAACGGCTGGAGGTGCTCCTTGACGAGGGCGACGCCATGCTGAACGTGCCCAGGAGCGTGAAGGAAGAAGGGCATAAAATCGTCAAGGTGGAACCCCTGGGAGAAACGTTCCGGGTTATCATCGAAAAAGGATGAAAGATGAATAAAGACAATATAAAAAAACTGGCAGCGGCCTTTCAGGATAAACCTGCCGGGGAGGTCCTACATTATTTCTTGTCACTTTATAAGGCAACTGCCTCCGCCGCCGCAGAGAAAGAGAAAGATCGCATCGCCCTCGCTTCAAGTCTGGGCGCGGAAGATCAGGTGCTTACGGATATGGTGTTGTCGATCCATCCGGGCGCACGGGTATTCGTCCTGGATACCGGGCGGATTCATGCAGAGACGTATGATCTTATCGATCTGACTATGAAGCATTACGGCATGCGTTATGAGATATTTTTCCCGGAGGCCACTGAAGTGGAGAGGATGGTGAATCTATACGGCCCCAATCTGTTTTATGAGAGTGTGGAGAATCGTAAAAAGTGCTGCTTTTTCCGGAAGGTAAAACCGCTTCAGAGGGCCCTTTCCACCCTGGGTGTGTGGATCACGGGCTTGCGTAAAGAACAGGCCGTAACGAGGGGCGCCATTGAAAAGATCGAGTGGGACGAGACAAACGGCCTCATCAAGCTCAATCCCCTTGCGGATTGGAGCGAAGAGCAGGTGTGGGAATATATCAAGCGCAATGACATACCCTATAACAGACTGCACGACCGGGGATACCCGAGTATCGGCTGCGCCCCCTGCACCAGGGCTGTCAAGCCCGGGGAGGATATCCGTGCGGGTCGCTGGTGGTGGGAAAATCCGGAGCAGAAGGAATGCGGCCTTCACAACAGAAAAACACGGGAGGTCTGACTTTGAATCAGCTTGAAAAACTGGAAAACACCAGCGTTTTTATATTGCGCGAGGCTTACAGAGAATTCAAAAGTCTCTGCATGCTCTGGTCCATCGGGAAAGACAGCACTGTGCTGCTTCATCTGGCGCGGAAGGCCTTCTTCGGTCATGTGCCTTTTCCGCTTATCCATATCGACACCGCCTATAAAATCCCGGAAATGATAACCTACCGCGACAAGCTTGCCCGCGAGTGGAAACTCCAGATGATTTACGGCCGCAATGATGAAGCCATAAAAAACAAAATGACCTTTCCGGACGGAAAACTGTCCCGGATTGAATGCTGCCGGGTTCTCAAGAGTGAGGCGCTCCGGTACACGCTCTCAGGCGAATGGTCCCGCTACAGGCTCAATCACAACACAGGGACATACGAAAAGGAAATCAACCCTGAGCCTTTTACAGGCGTCATTGTGGGGGTTCGGGCTGATGAAGAGGGGAGCCGTTCCAAGGAGAGATATTTCTCACCCAGGGACGTCCACAGCGACTGGGAAATATCCGATCAGCCGCCCGAGTTCTGGAACCAGTTTAAAACCGATTTCGCGCCCGGAACGCATATCAGGGTGCATCCGCTTCTCGACTGGACCGAACTCAACATCTGGGAATATATAGATAAAGAAAGTATTCCCATTATTCCGCTTTATTTTAACAGGGGGGACGGAAAAAGATACCGTTCGCTCGGCTGCTATCCTTGCACAAGCCCGGTCGAATCCGAAGCGGGTGCCGTCGCGGAGATTATACGGGAACTCCAAAACGGGAGATTCTCCAACATCGCCGAACGGTCGGGCCGGGAGCAGGACAAGGAAGATGGCGGCACACTGGAAATCCTGCGAAGGGATGGGTACATGTAATGACGACAAAGAAAGAACAGATGAGCGTGGTGATTGTAGGCCATGTGGATCACGGCAAGAGCACGATCATCGGCAGGCTTCTGGCCGATACCGGGACGCTTCCCGAGGGGAAGCTCGCGCAAGTGAAATCACAATGCGAGAAAAACAGCAAGCCTTTTGAATACGCCTTTCTGCTCGATGCCCTTAAGGACGAGCAGTCCCAGGGCATCACCATCGACGCGGCCCGTTGCTTTTTTAAGACCACCATGCGGGATTATATCATCATCGACGCGCCGGGCCACGTTGAATTTTTGAAAAATATGGTTACCGGTGCTTCCAGGGCCGAGGCGGCGCTTCTGGTCATCGATGCCCACGAGGGGGTTCAGGAAAATTCCAGGCGCCACGGCTATCTCCTTTCTATGCTGGGAATCAAGCAGATCGCCGTGCTGGTGAACAAGATGGATATGGTGTCGTACAGTGAAGAACATTTCCATTCTGTCCGGGAAAAATATCAGGAATTCCTTGATCAAATTAAGGTAAAGCCGCTTCATTATATCCCTCTGTCCGCGAGGAACGGCGACAACATCGTATCGTTTTCACCCAACATGCCTTGGTATAAAGGTCTTTCCGTGCTTGGTCTCCTCGATAATTTCGAAAAAGAAAAGGAGCGGGATAGTAAACCCTTCCGGATGTTTGTTCAGGACATCTATAAATTCACGGAAATGGGGGATGACAGAAGAATTATCGCCGGCACCGTGGAAACCGGTACCGTATCGGAAGGCGATGAAGTTATTTTTCTTCCTTCCGGTAAACGGACAACAGTAAGGAGCATAGAGGGTTTCAACGCCATGCCGCGGTCAAGCGTCGCGGCCGGATATGCCACAGGGTTGACGCTTGCCGGGCAGGTTTACGTGAAACCGGGTGAGCTGATGTGTAAAAACGGCGATGATGCTCCCAAGGTTTCCTCGTCCTTCAGGGCCAATATTTTCTGGGTGGGCAAAAACCCCATGGTGAAAAACAGGAAATATAAGCTGAAGATCGGAACGGCGAAAGTCGCCTTGTTTCTGGACAGCATCATCAACATCATTGACGCATCGTCTCTTGCCACGGAAGAGAGCAAGGATCACATAGATCGGCACGACGTGGCCGAGTGCGTGTTCAGGACGCTCAAACCTGTCGCCTTCGACGCTATCGGCGAAATAGAAACAACGGGGCGATTCGTGATCGTGGATGACTATGAGATAAGCGGCGGAGGTATTATTCTCCATTCCGAGGAGAAGGAAAGCATTATCCGGGAACATGTTCAAAAGAGAAACTTTGCCTGGGTGAGAGGCTCCATAAACCCTATCGATAGGGTTTCCAGATTTAACCAACACCCCAAACTCATCATGATTACAGGCAGAGAAACCGATCACATTCAGAACACAGCCGCCAGACTGGAAGAGGATCTGTTCGCATCCGGGCGGAATGTGTATTATCTGGGAGTTGCGAATCTTGCCGTCGGTATTGATTCGGACATCCGGCATGATTTTGAGGACAGGGAGGAGCACATACGGAGACTCGGTGAGCTGGCTCACCTTTTTACGGATGCGGGTGTCATCCTCATCGCCACAATTCGAGATCTCGATGATAACGAATGTGAAATGCTTGATCTTCTCATCAAACCGTATGAGATGATCGTTATCGCTCAAGAGTCCGCTGATCTGATCGCCGCTCATACTGTTGTTACGGGGAGCGATGCGGAAATATACGAAAAAATAAAGCGACTTTTGTATGAAAAGGAAGTATTAATAGACTATTGCATATAAAATTCAGGTGGTTATTCCTATAATTTTAAATGTGTTCAAGAGAAAATACGTAACATTTAATCGATAAATATCTCTCCTCCGTGCCTTTCGGGAATATGGAGTGTATTATGGGAACAAATGGGAAAAAGAGCATGAACGTTAAGGCGAAGTATGGGGCGTTGGCAACTGTTGCCCTTGTTCTTATAGCCGGTTTTCAGTACCTCGCCATGCTGGAATTACCACAGTATCACGATGTAATGAAATACCTATACTTTATACCGATTATTTTAGCCGCGTACTTTCTCGGCTGGAAGGGGGGGATTCTATGCGCGCTTGTTGCCTCTTTTATCTCCTCGCTTCATTTGATATTACACAGCAGTGTTTTTTATCTGGAATACCTGCTCCAGTCCTTGATGTTTGCCCTGGGCGGCGGTCTTTTGGGGCTTCTCTCCGACAGGGACAGGCAGAAGCGATTGATCATTGAACAATCGAAGATAGATTTTTTGAAAGCCCTCTCTCGCTCCCTGGACGCTCGGGACACCTATACGGAAGGGCATTCCAACCGGGTCGCGGCCATTGCCGGCGAGATCGGCAAAAATGCGGGATTGACGAATGATGAAGTTAATAATGTTTATGAGGCAGGTCTGATGCATGACATAGGAAAGATAGGGATACCCGATTCTATCCTCAGAAAAGAAGGGACTTTAGATTTACATGAGTTTGAAATTATTAAAAGTCATACAGTTATCGGCGGTGAAATTCTATCGTATGTCGAATTGTTGCGCCAGTTGGTGCCTGCCATAAGACACCATCATGAACGATATGATGGTTCAGGTTATCCAGATCAGTTAGTCGGTGAAGAGATTCCGCCTGTGGCTCGTATTTTATCGATTGCGGACGCCTTTGATGCCATGACATCACAGCGCACCTATAACCGGCGAAAGAGTTTTGAAGACGCAGTGAAGGAGATTGAAAAAAAGGCGGGAACGCAATTCGACCCCCGCTTTGTCGATTCGCTTAGAAAGTCGTTCAATAAGCTGAAAAACATTGCATTGGAAAATACCTCAATCGATGTAGAATGTAAACCAGTCCGTTAGCGGCCGTCGCGTCGGCGATTTATAACGGGAATATGTTATTTATGCACGGTTTTATTATGACTTTGCCTCAAATTTTCTCTATAAAAACGATAGAAATGGTAGGAAAATGAAGTTGTCCACTCGTGGCAGATACGGAGTCCGGCTAATGCTTGATCTTGCTGAACATTACGGTAATGGTCCGATATATTTGAAGGACATTGCCCAGCGTCAGGAGATATCGGAAAAATATCTCTGGCAGCTCGTGCCCCCCCTGAAATCGGCAGGCTTGATTACTACTGTCAGGGGGGCAAAAGGAGGATACTATCTTTCCAAATCTCCGAAGGACATCAATCTCATGGATATAATAAAGATACTCGAAGGGCCCCTCTTTCTTGTGGACTGTGTGGATAATCCAGCCGTGTGTGAAAGGGCACATACTTGCATTACCCGGGAGGTCTGGGAAGAGGTATCGCAGAAGATAGGAGAAATCCTGATGTCCATAACTTTGGAAAGCCTTGTTGAGAGACAGAGAAGCAAGACTCAGGACGCAGCGTATTATATCTAACTGCCGGAGCGGGGAGAGTAGCCTATGATGCAATTCAATACGCCCTTCCGACTCTTTGTGATTCTTGGGGGGATTGTCGGGATAAGCCTTCTGCATTACTTTACTCCGCTATCGGAACCGGCACTTCACGATATTTTTCAACGCCTCTACTATCTTCCGATCATTCTCGCGGCGTTCTGGTTTGGCCTCAAGGGAGGTATCGGGACAGCTCTGATCGTGAGCCTTTTATATTGGCCGCACGTACTCTTTCAATGGGGCGGGCATCTTACGGTGCACATGGACAGGTATCTTGAAATATTGATCTATAATTTAGTGGGTGGAGTTACCGGTTTTCTTTCGGAGCAGGAAAAGCATCGTCGGAAACAACTGGAGAAGACGGCCGCAGGGCTTGAAGAATCTTATCGAACACTGCAGCAGCAATCTGACCTCATTATTCGTATTGAAGAGCAACTGAGGCGCGCTGAGCGATTGTCCGTTCTTGGAGAGTTGGCGGCGGTGCTTGCTCACGAAATTCGCAACCCCCTCGGTTCTATCCGTGGTACGGCAGAGATTTTAAAGGACGATTACCTGCCGGGGGATAAAAAATACGAGTTTCTGGAAATTCTGTTGAAGGAGTCGGATCGACTCAATCGCGTGGTTGAGGATTTTCTCCGGTTGAGCCGTCCGCAGCCATTAACGATTGCGCCATGCAATATTGGGGAGGAGTTACGCAGTGTTGTCATGCTTGTCATGGCGGAAGCAAAAGACCGGGGCCTCCGTCTGGAATTGCACGCGAATGAATCTCTTGAAATCAGAGGAGACAAAGACAAGCTCCATCAAGCCTTTCTCAACATCATTCTCAACGGGCTTCAGTCCACTTCGACGGGTGGCTCATTGACCATCTTTGCACAATGGAAAGAGCTTATTGCCGGAGACCGTCCGGAAGTTCAGATTATTTTCCAGGACACGGGAGCCGGCATCCCGGAGAATCTTGGTAAAAAAATTTTCGAGCCGTTCTTCACCACGAAACAAGACGGGACGGGTTTGGGACTTGCCATAGCCAAAAAGATTATTGAGGCTCATGATGGCCGCATCGAAGTTACTACAAAACCCCCCAAGGGCACAGCCTTCATGGTCTTTCTGCCTTCCGGTCTTTCTGCGGTTGCCACTTCGGTACAGAATAAACCAATCATCGGGGAACAAACATGACAAAGAAAATCCTTATTATTGATGACGACAATTCCTTCCGGCGAGTCCTGGAATACAATCTCCAGGAGGAAGGATATCAGGTTCTTTCCGCATCGTCGGGTGAAGCGGGTCTTGTTATCTTTGCAGAGCAGAGCCTTGATCTGGTCATTACTGATATGAAGATGGCTGGAATCGGCGGCTTCGATGTTCTTACCGCTATCAAAAAACAGTCTCCCGATGCTCTCGTAATCATTGTCACTGCTTTTGGCGCAATTGATAAAGCGGTTGAGGCAATGAAACTTGGCGCCTATGACTATATAACAAAACCCATTAACCGCGATGAGTTAAAAATGGCGGTACTTAAAGCCCTGCAGCTAAAAGAGCTTTCTACGGAAAATAGGAATCTGAAGCGCCGGCTGGCAAATCATGAGGATTTCAAACACATCATTGGCACTTCCGAAGCGATGACAGAGGTTTTCTCGCTCGTGCGCAAAGTGGCTGATACGGAAGTAACGATCCTGATTACCGGTGAATCGGGGACAGGAAAGGAATTAGTGGCCCGGGCCATCCACGAACAGAGCGCCCGCAGAGTCTCGCGCTTTATAGCGATTAACTGCGCAGCCATTCCCCGTGACCTTCTTGAAAGCGAACTCTTCGGTCACATCAAGGGTGCTTTTACAGGTGCGATCAGAGATCAGCAGGGGAAGTTCCAACAGGCTGACGGCGGTACAATCTTCCTCGATGAAGTGTGCGAGCTGCCGCTCTCCATGCAGCCGAAACTGCTTCGCGTCTTGCAGGAGAGGGAAGTCGAACCGGTTGGAGCTGCCAGGATTCAAAAGATCGATGTCCGTGTTATCGCAGCGACAAACCAGGATATCGAGGGGGCGGTCGCCGCCGCCCGGTTTCGCGAGGACCTTTACTACAGACTTGCGGTTATCCCGATTCACCTGCCGCCGCTCCGGCAACGACCGACTGACATTTCCATTCTTATTCGCCACTTTGCCGCCAAAGCGGGGAACAAACGCATGGTCTTTACTGCGGAGGCTCTAACTGCGCTTGCCAGCTATCCCTGGCCGGGAAATGTGCGCGAGTTGGAGAATACCATTACACGGCTTATGGTCCTGTGTCATGGAGATACCGTCGGCATAGAGGATCTACCCGAAAAGATACTGAAGTGGGAAAAGCATGGACGAACTGCGCTTGTCAACCTTCCCCCAGAGGGATATTCACTTGATCAGTTGGAAAGCGAAGTCATTATTGAAGCCTTGGAGCGGAACAATTGGAACAAATCCGCCGCTGCCGCTTTTCTAAAAATTCCCCGTCATGTCCTCCTGTACCGGCTGGAAAAGTACGGAATCAGATCCCCTTCCAATAAGTAGTAGATCATTTTTTGTAGGATATTCTATTGCCTTGTAGAATATTCTCCATCTTGTCGTTCTGTTTATAAAAAAGCGTAATATATACAATAAGTTTATTTTGGCATGCCATTTGTATTGATGTAAAGACATCGTGTCTGCGATCAAACAGATCAAAGTTTACACCGCAGAGGCAATAAAAGTATCTATTTCTTTAAAAGGAGAAGATCGATGTTAAATTTCTTTAAGAAAACGCAGTTGGTTATCGTATTGGCCGCCGCAATGACTTTTTGGTCCGGTGCAGCCATTGCTCAGCATGCCCACGACCATGGAGCCGCACCTGATATGAAGCACCAGAGTAAAGGCATGTCGCACGGTATGTCTATGGCAAACAGGCCTGTTCAGACCGCAACAGTGAATGGATTGAAAATTATACTGGATGTTATGGACATGGATATGCACGTACATATGCAAAGTATGAAGGGATTTACTTTGCCGGATACGTTCGACCAAACGAAAAGCCAGGCCATCATGATCATGATCAAGAAGGCCTCGGCTTCTCAGAAGATTATCAAAGACGCCGATGTGACGCTGACGATCACTGGTCCGACGGGAGAGAAGAAAACAAGTAAATTAACGTGGTATGGAGACCATTACGGAGAAAGCTTCAAGACGGAGTTGCAAGGCGCCTACCAGCTCCTTGTAAAAGTTGAAGGAAACGGATTGAAGGGGGCGGCAAAGTTTAAATATACAACAGGGGAAAAACCCTAAGCAGCAGCAATCTGAAAAAAGATATAGCGGATAGAGAGGCATTGGTAGTATATCTGATGAAACATTGATGATTTTATGGTATGCTCCCCATGAAAATGAAGGCATTATCCTCACAGACACATTGGATTCAAAGACAAACGATATTCATAAAACAGTGAAAGGAGACAGGTGATGAAGAAATTTGCTACAGTCATACTCATACTGCTTCTTGCAGCAGGTTTTGTGTATGCGAAGGATTACACGGTCATGAAGAAGGCCGGAAACTACATGGTTCATGTAAATATGGATAAAAATCCTCCGGTTACCGGCAAGAATAACATGGAGATAAACATCCAGGACGCCAAAGGCGCCGCTGTGACCGACGCCACGGTGGCTGTGGACTACAGCATGCCTGCCATGCCCGGAATGCCGGCCATGAATTACAAGGCAAAAACGGAATTGCAGAGCGGCCGGTATATGGCGAATCTTAATTTTTCCATGTCCGGGTCCT